>NZ_CEZPJD010000108.1:0-14836 GCF_983059655.1 Okeania sp. | reverse complement strand
AGCGCAGAAGATACAAAGGCAGCTCAACAACAAACCACAATAAAATCAGAAATAAAACCTCAAATTATTGATACTCCAGAAAAGTTAAATCAGTTAGTAAATATTTTAAAAGAACAGAAAAATCCTCAGACTCCCGTGGCTTGGGATACGGAAACTACATCTTTAGAACCACGAGATGCAGGGTTGGTTGGTATTGGTTGTTGTTGGGGAAAAAATATAGAAGATATTGCTTATATTCCTACCGGACATAAGGCAGGAAAAAATCTAGATAAGGGAAAAGTATTGGAGGCTTTAAAACCAATTTTAGAAGGTTTTGATTATCCGAAAGTATTTCAAAATGCCAAATTTGATAGATTAGTTTTTAGCTGTCAAGGAATTAAATTGGCTGGGGTTGTTTTTGACACAATGTTGGCAAGTTATGTATTAAATCCTGGAGCAAAACATAGTCTGGAAGAAATATATATTAGACATCTGAGAACTGCTGGAATAAATTTAAAAAGTTATGGTGATGTAGTCTCTAAAAATCAAACTATTGCTGACTTAGAGATTCTGAAAGTAGCGGACTATTGTGGAACTCAAGTTTTTGTGACATTTCAGTTAGTAGAAAAGTTAAGAGCTGAATTAGAAAAAGCTGATAAAAATCAACCTTCAGAAAAATCTTTGTACAAATTATTAGTAGATGTAGAACAACCATTAGAATCTGTTTTGGCAGAAATGGAATATCTGGGAATTAGCATCGATATTGAATATCTCAAAAAATTCTCAGTCCAATTGAAAAAAGATTTAGAAGCCATTGAAAAAAGAGCTTTTGAAACTGTAGATACTCGAATTTTACAGGAATATCTCATAACTGAAATTCAAAATATAGAGACTGACTCATTCACTAATCAACAAGAATTAAAAAAAGCAATATCTAGCCCCATATTAAAAGCTTATATTACCAAATTATCAAAAGAGCAAAGACAAAACTCAGAAGAAATTGAAAATCAAATCAATCAAGCAGAAACAAGTGATTTTTTAAACCTTAACTCACCATCTCAATTAAGCGAACTACTGTTTAATATACTGAATCAAAATCAGAAAAAATCTCGGAAAATTAAGACTGGTTATTCTACAGATGTAGTTGTCTTAGAAAAATTACAAGAAGAAAGTCAACATCATCCCATCATTGATGAAATATTAAACCATCGAACTTTATACAAACTATTTTCTACCTATGTCGAAGCCATACCAAAATTAGTTCGTACAGATACTCAGCGAGTTCATACAAACTTTAATCAAACTCAAACAGATACAGGACGTTTATCTTCCTCCGAACCAAACTTACAAAATATTCCCATTGGTACAGAATTTTCTCGGCAAATTCGTCAGGCATTTATCCCCAAAAAAGATTGGTTATTAGTCGCCGCAGATTATTCACAAATTGAATTAAGAATATTAGCTCACTTAAGTCAAGAACCAGTATTGATAGAAGCTTATCAAAATAATCAAGATGTACATACTGTCACGGCAAAACTATTATTTGAAAAAGCAGAAATTACATCAGATGAACGTCGTGTCGGTAAAACAATAAACTTTGGCGTAATTTATGGTATGGGGGCACAAAAATTAGCAAGGTCTGTCGGAATAAGCGTCAAAGAAAGTAAACAATTTTTAGACAAATATAAACAAAAATATTCTCAAGTATTTGAGTATTTAGGTAAGTTAAAAAAAGAAGCGATCGCTCAAGGTTATGTAGAAACAATATTAGGTCGTCGGCGTTATTTTGAATTTGAATCTAAAACTCTCCGAGATTTAAAAGGTAGGCAACCAGAAGAAATTAACCTAGATGAATTTAAACGTTTAAGTCAAAATGATGCTCAACTTTTAAGGGCAGCAGCTAACTCGCCTATTCAAGGTTCAAGTGCAGATATTATTAAAATTGCTATGATAAAATTCCATGAAATATTGGCAAATTATCAGGCAAAATTATTATTACAAGTCCATGATGAATTAGTATTTGAAGTTCCATCATTAGAGTGGCAAGAGTTGGAGCAAGTAATTAAATCTACAATGGAAAATGCCATAGATTTAAAAGTACCTCTAATAGTAGATATTCATACTGGAAAAAATTGGATGGAGACTAAATAATACCAGCAGGAGAGTAGAGGAGTAAGGGAGTGGGGGAGTAGGGGAGTGGGGGAGTGGAGGAGTGAGGGCGTAGGGGAGTGAGGGAGTAGGGCAGTGGAGGAGAAATAAACGTAATAATAATTGGTGCGCTTCCAGGGTACTAATCATCAAAAAGGCGCTCCTGTTTGTGTTAATTACTTGATAGTTGAAGTGCTACCTAAGAGACTGTTTGTAAAAGGAATAGACATCTCCCAAAAAATCAAATCAATTATTGTCCCTAAATTATCAATTATTTCTCCCTGTTTCCTATTCCCTGTTCCCTATCTAATGATTAATTTTAAGGAATAGACATCTCCAAAAAAATCAAATCAATTATTGTCTCTAAATTATCAGTTATTTCTCCCTGTTCCCTATCTAATGATTAATTTTAAGTAATAGACATCTCCAAAAAAAAACAATCAATTATTATCCCTAAATTATCAATTATTTCTCCCTGTTCTCTGTTCCCTGTTTCCGATAATCAGTTATTAAGTAATTAACTTATGTCGAATAATTTTTTTGCTACTTTCAGGTAAGTTAATGTTAATTATTCTTATGTTTAATTCTCCCCCACTCCCCCACTCCCCTACTCCCCTACTCCCCTACTCAAGAAAATATAGAAAAGTTTTTGAGAAATGGTATCCCCTGTTCCCTGTTCCCTATTCCTTATAAAAGATTTTTATTGTGCAAGAGATATGTTAAACTCCTGACTGTAGTTTACGAAGAATCTTCATTTGAGTAAATCAATGGATACCAAAAAATTAGTTTTAGGTGGAATTGGTTTGGTATTAGGTAGTGCAATAGTTGCAACTGCTGCCAGTGTTGAACTTAGTGTTGAACAAGAACAAGTAATATGTAAGCTGAAAGAGACAGTAGAACAACAAGAAGGAGCTGGCAAAAAACTAGTCTTCTGGCCACTAATTGGAAAAGTGAAAGAAAGAGTAGAAGTTCCTTTTACAGCCAAATTATCTTCTAATACGTCCTATACAATTCTAGCAGTATGTGATGATAATTGTAATGACTTAAATTTAACCCTGAAAAATCAACAGGGTGAAAAAATAGCCAATGATGAAAAACAGGATGGGATACCAGTAATCTCTTTTACTCCCACAGAAAAGAGCGATTATCGAATTACTGCACGACCAGATAAATGTTCAACTGAACTATGTGAATTTGGCATGGTTTTATTTGTTCCTGAAAGTGTCGATCTAGATGTGGCCTCTGAACTACCAGATGATTTATATCTATTTAAGTTTTGCCAACAGTAAGTAATAAATTAGTAAAAGTAATTAAGTTAAGTTAATATTCTCAAAATTTTTCTGAGAAATAAAAAGTTATACGAAAAATTAATATTTTTTTGCTTGACCAATACTCATACAGTGAAAAATGCAATAAAATTACTCAGTAAATGTGAAGTGTATTGCAAATGCTTATATTTCTTGCTCTGGTGCTTCCTACTCCCTAAAAACTCAAATTTTACCCATCCGAACGAGAAAGTCTATATACTTCTTTAAATTACAACTTAGTAATTTATACCATTTTCAAAAGATTGCTAAATTTAGAGTTAGTAAGAGAATGGTATAGATTGATTCATTAATTGATAATTACCTCTCCTTAAAAGGGAGAGGACTGACCAACGCCGAACAAATTTATTCTCTTGGTCGATTGGATATGGCAAGGAGACCTGCTCTTGACAGAGCCACTCCGAAGATCGCCATCCAACCCTACGGGAAGCTCCGCTTTTTCCTAGGTCATGCTCCGCAAACATGTCGGCGACAGCCGTTAACGTAGTTATGCGCTAGCAAAACGACCGCTTTTTTCCCCTTGAAATGGGAGGCTTTTAACCTAAATTGTTTAATTAGGGCTTTCTGAAAAAGTCTTATGGATGAATGAAGGAGTCAGGAGTCAGAAGAAGTGGGAATATAGACGAGGTAGTAGGAAAAATTAAGGGACAATTTTTCTGCCATAATCATCCCAAAATACTAGCTTTTTGAGCTTTTTCCACCTAAAAACTGATACTTTTTTAGATAAAAAAATTCTCAAACCAATATCAGTCAATGCTTTGAGATTTAATCAGCAAGCCCTAATTATTTAATCATTTAATTATTCGGTAAAATACAAGTTGTTAAGGATAATTAGAAACAAGCTTTATTTGTTGAATTTTCTAGGAATGTGTGAGAAGTAAGCCTGGATAGTTAATCTAACTAAAAACTATACTGTCAAAAAAATTTTCTTGAATGGGGATTGGAAAGCTGAGATTGGCGGGGAAGTCTCTAAAGAGAAAAACTAAGGGCTCTAATAACTACCAAAAGGCGAGACTGAAAGTAGCTAGGATACACGCAAAAATTAAAGATTCAAGAGGAGACTATACCCACAAGCTGACCACTCAATTAATCAGAGAAAATCAAACTGTTGTAGTTGAGGACTTGGCAGTAAAAAACATGGTCAAAAACCATAAATTAGCTAGAGCAATAAGTGATGCCAACTGGTCCAAATTAGTCAGGCAATTAGAATACAAAGCTCAATGGTATGGACGGGAATTAATCAAGATTGATAGATATTTTCCTAGTTCAAAGCGTTGTTCTAATTGTGGGCATATAGTAGAAAGATTACCTCTAAGTGTAAGAGAGTTGGATTGCCCAGAGTGTGCAGCTCACCATGACAGGGACATAAACGCTTCAATAAATATTTTGCGGATGGGAACCCGCGTCGGCCTCAGACGCAAGCGGTCGGACCCCGCGCCGCCGACAGCTCGCTTGCGGAACGCCGACCAAGAGAGGGAACGCCCACCCTCGAAGGCTGCGGGACTCGCAGTGTCAGTCTGTGGAGCGACTGTAAGACCTGAAGGGATTAAGCCTCCGAAGGCGGGTGCTAAGAAACAGAAAACCCCTAACAGTGATGTTAGGGAATCCCGCGCTGTCTCGTGAGAGCAGCGTCGGGAGGATGTCAAGCTCGGTAGTAATATAAATGTAAATAATTTATACTAATTCCGAGCGATTAAAACATAAGCATTCAGCTATAAGCTTATTGCTTTTAATTTAGGATAAAAGCTTTATTAATTATCTTACTACAAAAGTTTGATCCCTTGCCTTTAAAGTCTAGTTGTAAATTTAAACACTGTCCTATATGAGAGAGTCTAGTTGCTGATAGCTGACAGCTAATAGCTGTTTGCGCAGCATTCCGCAGGAAATGCTTACATTAAAACATTAGTAGTATTGTCAAAAAAAATATATTGTGGTATCAAAGAAAAACTTCACATAATTAATCATGGGAAGTAATGAAATAATATGGGCTAAAAGACCGTTATAAATATTAGATTAGAATAAAATATACTGTTATGAATATGGCCAAGGAATACCAGTGCAGATGTCTTTAACTTCTACATCAGAAAAACAGTCTACAATCCGGGATAAAACCGGATCAAAAAATCTGTCTAGTAGCATAGGAATCAGAAAGAAAATAAGTTTTGGCTATATATTAGCGATCGCCGTTGCAACTTTAGGAATACTGACAGGGCGGATATTTGAGTTGAATTATAAACATCAAATTAGAGAACAAATAGAACAGGCTCAAGCACAGGTAAATTTACTCACGAAGCTCACGACAAAAGCATTGAAGGTGAATATAATTCAAAAAGAGCGGCCAAAATTAGTTAATGACCGGAAAGTTTTAGAAGCAAAAATCTCCCAAGAGTTATCCAGTATTTATGAAATTAATACTATTTTCAAGCAACTTCAATTAATGCCAGAAGTAGAAGATAAAAGTCTCCATAAAAAATACTATATTCCACTTCAAGAATTGATCGATAATTATTTTAATCCTGTAGAAGCCTATATTAAAAAATTAGAAAACTTAGTTCAAGAAATCAAACAAATTCCTCCTGAAAAACAAGTAGAAAATTCTCCTGAAACAACAGTAAAAGTAGAGAGTTTATCCTCAACATCACTTAGTCAAATTACTAATAGTGAAGTAGCAATAAAACTGGAAAAACTGTCACAAGATTCAGAAAAGTTAACTACATTATTTAATCAAAGAGTAGAACAAGGATTTAGAGATTATCAAAAAGCAGAAGCATTAGGAATTCAAATATTAATAGGTAGCCTACTACTATCGATAATTATTGCAGTAATAATGGCTATTTATACCGGAAGTTCCATCGTGATTCCCCTCAAAGATATCATCAAAGTTGCCCAACAAGTGACAGAAGAAGCTAACTTTGAACTACAACTTCCTGTAACTACAGAAGATGAAATAGGACAATTAACCTTATCTCTCAATGAATTAATTGGTAAGGTAGCAAAATACACTGAACAACTCCAGGAAGCTAAACTAAAAGCAGAAGCAGCAAACCGTTCTAAAAGTGCTTTTTTAGCTACCATGAGTCATGAACTTCGTACACCTTTAAATGCTATTATTGGATATAGTGAAATTCTTTATGAAGAAGCTGAAGAAGAAGGATATGAAGACTTTATGCTGGATCTAGATAGAATTAAGATTGCAGGTAAACACCTTCTAGAAATGATTAGTGATATCTTAGATATTTCCAAAATTGAAGCAGGTCAAGTAACACTTTATTTAGAAAGTATTGAAGTTGAACAGTTAGTTCAAGATGTAGTTGGTACAGCGAAAAATCTCACAGAAAAAAACCGTAATAGCTTCAAATTACTGTTAGGAGAAAATTTAGGTACAATGTATGCTGATATGCCAAAAGTCAGACAAGTACTGATAAATTTATTGGGTAATGCAGCTAAGTTTACACAAGATGGTTTGATTACTTTGAGTGTGGAAAGAGTAAGTAAGAAGGTGAAAAATCCTCAAAATCAAAACTTACAGTCGTTTAATAATTCAAATAATTACATAGTTTTTCGGGTGTCTGATACTGGTATTGGCATGACAGAAGACCAGTTAAAGCATATATTTAAACCTTTTACTCAAGCAGATGCTTCTACGACTCGTCGATATGGTGGTACTGGTTTAGGGTTGGCAATATGTCAACGTTTGTGTGAGAGGATGGGGGCAAGAATTTATGTTAAAAGTAAATCAGAGCAAGGTTCTACATTTACTGTTTGGTTTCCAGAAAGAGTAATGCTCTGATTGGTATTTGAGTATGTTCAATAATGGATAATGGATAATTGATAATTACCTCTCCCTAAAAGGAAGAGGATTGAATAAAAGGAGAAAATTTATTTTTTTCCCCTTGAAAGGGGAGGCTTTAAACCTGAATTATTGAACTATTGAATTATTAATTATTCGGTAAAGATTCTATAAAAAAATCAGTTAAGTTTAATAAAAGTAATATTTAAGAGGGCATAATGTAAGCATTTAGCGGTCAGCGTTCAGCTAGCCTCTTACAGAGGAACTGCGGACTTCAGCTATGAGTTATTAAGTCACTATCACACCAGAGGAGGAATTACTCTCCAAAGAGAATTAAAACTTATGTTTGCGTAGCATTCCGCAAGAAATAAAAAGGCTATGAGCTACTAAGGTAGTCCTGTACCTTTAAAAGCCGTTAGCTCCGCATTCCGTAGCAAATGCTGAATACTTACCGTATAATTGATAATAAAAAACTGTTTTTTCTACTAAAATTTATGCAAAAAAAAAAGCAGAAAGCAGAAGTAATAATCTTATACTTTCTGAGTTTTAAGATTTTGATATGTCCTCAGTTTTCCTTTGGAATTTTTGTAAATTATGAATTATGGCTTTTGCATTATGACTCTTTACTGCTACTAAAATATTACGACTTAAATAGGATTGCTATATAAAAAAAACTAAAAAATATGCAATTAAATAATCCTAACAAATTTAAGGGTAAATACCCAATAAAAAACAACGGTTTTTTCTACTAAAATTTATTCAGTTATACAAGTTAAAATTAAATAAAAAGATATAGACAAAAAATAAAAAAACAAAAAACTATGCAACTAAATAATCCTAACCAATTTACAGAAAAAACTTGGGAAGCGATCGCTAGAACTCCAGACATGGCTAAAACCTTCCAACAACAACAAATCGAAAGTGAACTCTTAATGAAAGCTTTGTTAGAACAAAATGGACTCGCAACCAGTCTATTTAACAAAGCAGGTGTCTCAACTTCCAAAGTACAAGAATACACAGACGCATTTATTAGCCGTCAACCCAAAGTTAAAAATACACCCAGCAATATCTACTTAGGTCGTAGTCTCGACACCTTGTCAGACAATGCCGAAAAATATCGTCAAGAATATGGAGACGAATATATCTCCGTTGAACATTTCATGCTTGCTTATATCAAAGACGACCGCTTTGGTAAAAAGCTCTATCAAGAATTTAAACTAGATGAAGCTAAACTCAAAGAAACTATTTCCCAAGTTAGAGGCAACCAAAAAGTAACCGACAAAAACCCAGAAGGTAAATACGAAGCTCTGGAAAAATATGGTCGCGACCTGACAGAATTTGCTCGCGAAGGAAAACTCGACCCCGTTATTGGAAGGGATGACGAAATTAGACGCACTATTCAAATACTTAGTCGTCGCACCAAAAATAACCCAGTATTAATAGGTGAACCCGGAGTCGGCAAAACAGCGATCGCTGAAGGTCTCGCCCAACGTATTATTACTGGAGACGTTCCTCAGTCTCTCAAAGACCGCCAACTCATCGCCCTAGACATGGGTGCTTTAATTGCTGGTGCTAAGTTTAGGGGCGAATTTGAAGAGCGCTTGAAAGCTGTACTCAAAGAAGTCACTGACTCAGACGGTAAAGTAATCTTATTTATAGATGAAATTCATACAGTTGTGGGAGCAGGGGCAACTCAAGGGGCAATGGATGCAGGAAATTTGCTCAAGCCAATGTTAGCTAGAGGGGAACTCCGGTGTATTGGAGCAACAACTCTTGATGAGTACCGTAAATACATCGAAAAAGATGCTGCTTTAGAACGTCGCTTCCAACAAGTTTTTGTAGACCAACCCAGTGTAGGAGACACCATCTCTATTTTACGGGGTCTTAAAGAACGCTATGAAGTACATCACGGCGTAAAAATCTCCGATAGTTCCCTCGTCGCTGCTGCTACTCTATCTACTCGTTATATTAGCGATCGCTTCCTTCCAGACAAAGCAATAGACTTAGTAGACGAAGCGGCAGCTAAACTCAAAATGGAAATTACCTCCAAACCAGAGGAGCTTGATGAAATTGACCGCAAAATTCTGCAACTAGAAATGGAGAGGTTATCACTACAAAAAGAAAGTGACGCTGCTTCCAAAGAAAGGTTGGAAAGACTAGAAAAAGATTTGGCTAATTTGAAAGAAGAGCAACGCACCCTAACTGCTCAGTGGGAAGCAGAAAAAGGCATCATTGGTAAAATTCAGACTATTAAAGAAGAGATAGATAAAGTTAATATTGAAATTCAGCAAGCAGAGCGAAATTATGACCTCAACCGTGCTGCTGAGTTGAAATACGGTAATTTGATTAATCTACAAAAACAAGTAGAAGAGGCAGAAACTAAACTCGAAGCAACTCAAACCAGCGGTCAAACTTTGTTACGGGAAGAGGTGACAGAAGCAGATATTGCTGAAATTATTTCTAAGTGGACTGGCATTCCCATCAGTAAATTAGTGGAGTCGGAAAAAGAAAAGCTGCTGCACCTCGAAGAAGAATTACATCAGCGAGTTATTGGTCAGGATGAGGCAGTAACTGCTGTTTCTGATGCCATTCAGCGATCGCGTGCAGGTTTAGCAGACCCCAACCGTCCGGTAGCTAGTTTTATTTTCCTCGGCCCTACTGGTGTTGGTAAAACAGAGTTAGGAAAAGCATTGGCAGCATATTTATTTGACACCGCAGATGCGATGGTGCGCATTGATATGTCTGAATATATGGAAAAACATTCTGTGTCTCGTTTAATAGGGGCACCTCCTGGATATGTTGGTTATGATGAAGGAGGTCAGTTAACCGAAGCTATTCGTCGTCGTCCATACACGGTGATTTTGTTTGATGAAATTGAAAAAGCACATCCAGATGTGTTTAATATCATGCTGCAAGTTTTGGATGATGGGCGAGTTACTGATTCTCAAGGTCACAAAGTTGATTTTAAGAATAGCGTGATTATTATGACAAGTAATATTGGTTCTCAGTTTATATTAGATGTCACTGACGATCATGAGAAAGTACAGAGTCGAGTCATGGAAGCGTTACGTGCTGCTTTCCGTCCAGAGTTTCTCAACCGTATTGATGAAACTATTATTTTCAAAGGGTTACAGAAAGAGCAATTACGGGAAATTGTGCAATTACAAATTGTACGTCTAGAGAAACGGTTAGCTGAACGAAATATGTCACTGAAGCTTGCTGATGCTGCTGTTGACTTTTTAGCAGAAGTTGGGTATGACCCTGTATATGGCGCTCGTCCATTAAAGCGGGCAATTCAGCGAGAGTTGGAAACGCAAATTGCTAAGGGTATTTTGCGTAGTGAATTTAATGATGGTGACACTATTTTTGTGGATGTTGAAAATGAGCGACTTTCGTTTCAACGGTTGCCATCGGAGTTAGTTATGGCTAAATGAAGTCAAAAGTCAAAAGTTAGATTTTATAGGGTTAAAACAAAGTAGGGACGTTGTATATAATGTTCCTTACTCTCAACTATATAATACCATTTCTCAAAAACTCTTCTACATTTTGTTGAGCAGGGGAGCAGGGGAGTGGGGAAGAAGCAGACATAAGAATAATTGGTTGTGCATCAAGAAAGTGTGGGAATGGGAAAGTGGAATGATCTACCTATCCCACACTTTGCGCTCTGCACAACCGGCTCTTATTGCTTACACAGCTCTAAAACATTACCATTTTTAGCTGATAGATTATGGGAGGGTTAATCTCTAACATGAGTTCAATTTAAGCAATTTTCCCCCTCCACTTTTTTTCACTCTGGGCTTTTAGGCTTGAATTTAGCCTCATTGACTAAAACAACACCTGCCATAATCGTACCTCCTCCAACAATAGATAAAAGAGCAGGTTTTTCGTCTAACCATAGCCAACCAACAATGATTGCAACAACTGGAACTAAATATAGAAAGCTAGATGCTCGTGCAGTTGAAAAGTTAGCTAAAGCATAAGTCCAAGCAATGTAGGCACAAGCGGCTGGAAACATCCCTAAATAGGCAATAGTTAAACTTACCTCTAGAGAAGAAGGAATTTTGAGAAAGAATAACATAGGTAATGTCCCTCCCCAAAGCGTATAACAAGCAAGTTCCAGGGGAGAATATTTACTGAAAAAAGGACGCTGGAGAATGTAGTAGAGGCTTTGGGAAAAGGCTGCTATCAGAATTAGTACTGATGAAAAAGCAAAACTGAAGTCATTACCTTGACCAATAACAATTAGTGACACACCACTAAAGCCAACCAACATTCCTAGCCAACTTCGTCGTGACAGCGATTCACCCAAAAACGCTGCTGCTAGCAAAGCTGCCATACAAGGACTGGAGGCATTTAAGAGACTTGCAGTTCCAGCAGGAATCGTCAGCTGTCCCCAGGACAGTAAAAGATGATATACTGAAATGCCAAGGATACCCTGAGCTAGTAGGAGAGGAATGTCCTTGGTATCCGGCCTGCGAATTTGCTTTGAGAGTAAAGCAAATATCAATAAGACTGAAGATGCAATAAAGAATCTCAAAGCCACTAAATTAAGAGGATCAAACCTTTGAACAGCATAGCGAACGCCGGGAAAGGCAGATCCCCAAAATAAAACAGCAATAATAATCCCAACTAAACCAGTAGAAATATTGAGTTTTTTCATAGAGATTTACAGAATTTCCAAGGCAACTTTTTCTACCAAAGCGTAGCTGTGTTCTTGAGGTTTTTCTTTGCCCATAGCTGCAATTAGTTGTTCGACTGGAATATCCAATTTATGCCCAACCTGACGAATTGACTGTAATAACAAGGAATTGACATCATAAATCCCACAACTAATATCAACCAATCTGCCATCTGTACGAACTGGTAAAAGAGGTGAAATGACTGTGTCAGCAAGCTTAGCAATGCGAATCGCGTCGTAAGGTTTACTTTGAGTCATCATAATACCAGCTAATTTCTCAGTTTGAGCGTTTCCAGCTCCTCGTGCCATACCACAAACGGCTGTGTCAACGAACTCCGCTCCAGCATCTAGAGCTGCCAAGGAATTAGCAACTCCTAGTCCAAGATTATCATGCCCATGAAATCCAACTTGGCAGTAGGATTTGGCAGCTTCAATATACTCTTTGACCTGTGTTGGAAGTAATGATCCAAATGAGTCAACAATGTAGAAAATTGATACTCCAGCAGATTGAGAATATTCTGCAAGTTTAGAAATGTTATCAGGTTTAATGTATGATGAAGCCATACAGTTTATACTGACAGGCATCCCCCGACTAGCTAAAAATTCAGCACTGGGTAGAGCTTTTTCAAATTCCCATGGATAAATAGCAATTCGTACTAAATTAACAGGAAGTAATATCAGCTCTTCAAGGTTAGGTTGATAGTCAGGAATAATCAGAACTGAAAGTTTAGCCTGACACTTTGGTAGTTTTTTAAAAAAATCTCGATTGCAGTGGGAAGTCAGTCCAGGATTATTTGAAAGTTTGCCAACTCCACCAAAATAACCTACTTCAATGTAGTCTATACCTGATACAGAAAGTTCACTCACAAGGAACTCAATAGTTTGCCAGGGAAATTGCCAGTCATTTAAATTGCCACCATCACGCAGCGTGCAGTCTAAAATTTTCATCTCAATTCTCCAAACTAATAATAAGAATATCTTTTGAGGAACCTGGATCGATTAAAGTTTCAAGTGCGCTATCCAAGTCATCAAAGATACTCACTTTACCCAGGAATCGTTGCTGCCAGTTTTCAACTATACTTGCACCAACAGTTTCAGGAGGTTGACACTGGTGTCCTCCTGTTGTGTGAGAACCACCATTTTCTAGTATCACAGTGAAAACTTTTTTACCAAATTTGATGCGATGGTAATTGAGCAAATTAACACCTTTCCAAGCACTATGACAAAATGTGTAATCACCTAAAACTACTCCAGGACATAAATCTTTGCTATCTTCAACAGATAAGTATCCTAATAATTGCTCAACTTCACTACCCATTGGTCCCATAAATTTGACTGAACTTTCCCATTTAGTTCCCATCACCGCATATCGAGTCCGTCCAGTGCTTACAGAAAGGCAAGGTTCTAGTCCAAATTTTTTGGCAGTACGACAAATGGCTTCATAAGCAATTAAGTATCGTTCCTGTTTCGGATTTTTTGAAAAGGGATAGTCTTTAATGGGCTGGAAAAATTCTTTGTTGGAGCCATGTTTAAATTTAAAGAGATGAAGAATCTGCACAATAGAATTATCCTCAAGCTCTCCAACAGCATTAATTAGAGCAATGCCACATACTTTCTGCTGCCCATAGATCGATACTTTCAAACCATATCTTTGAGTCAAACAACGAATTTTCTGTTCAAGGTAGGGTTCCCAGCTCTCTAATACGAGAATACTTTCGTAGCGATTAAAAGCATCTACAATCTTTGTCTCTGGTAATGGACTGATTGTATTGATTTCTAAAACATCAAAATCTAAGTGATGTGTTTGAATAATCCGATAGATTCTATCAGCGATATTACCTGAAACTACAATTAGTTGATTATTCGTATTTTGGTATGTGTGTGGATTCAGAGATTTCGTCAGAGAAATAACATCCTCCTCAAGAAGCTGGGAGTTAACAATGCGACTAATCGTGAAACCTTCTGATGCAAAATAATCAGTATTCTTAGGAATATGGGGTGTCTTTTGATACAGCTTTTGACTAGCACATAAATACGAAGAGCTAATCGGATAAGAAGAATTAACTAGGCTAGAAATAAGTCGAAAAACTACAGGTTTGCGAAGTTTAGTTGAAACTTCAAGGCAAAACTGCATTGATTCAAAAATTGTGTTCGCTGATGGCTCAACTAAGGAAATGCGTGAAGTATCACATAGATATCTTGTGTCATTTCCTGTCTGTGAACCCGTCCCAACTTCATCCCCTACGATAAAAATGAAGGGTGATCGGAGTTCATAGTTAGCTAACGTTGCTAGCAGTTCCTGAACTGCTAAAAAACCAGAGTGCTTCATAACAGCAAAGACAGGGATACCTAGAGCGTTAATCCCAATAAGTCGCCGAACCATATCAACTTCTTCAAAATCCACAAATCCATATCCTAGAGATTCAACGATAGAAGTGGTTGGACTACCCGGAACACAGTAGAGGAAATGTCCTTCCACAGCGCGTATCGCTTGAGCAATTAGAGCAGCTCCAGTATTTTTCGTTGCTAATGAGGAACTATCGTCATTTCTAGGAAATTGTGATGCTTTTGTTATCAATAAATTTGCATAGCTCATCAAGTGTATAACTCCTGAAAACTTAAGAGTAAAAATTCGGATGCGATCTTAGGCACTAGCGAAACAAATTCATGCTTTTTGTTTCTTATGTTTGTAATATAGCAGAATCTAAATAGTCTGTTTAGTTTATTATAATAATTTCTTAATTATAAGATTATACTTATATATATAGTCATTCTGAATAAGACTGGGACACTAAGAGACACAATAATCTCGAATGATATCATCAATGGATTTATCTTTTCCTTCGTACATTCTTTTCTTCTTTAATGCACCAAAGTCGTGTTCTATATCATTTAAATCTGGAGAGTATTTAGGAA
>NZ_CEZPJD010000107.1:4839-14898 GCF_983059655.1 Okeania sp. | reverse complement strand
GGAGCCAGGAAGGGAAATAGGGGACTTGAGCAAGCCTGCAAAAATATTTGGCCTTAAAAGGGGAGGGTGCGCGACCCAATTATTTTGATAAACTATTTATCCAATATTAAAAATTAAAAATGATTTCAGTTTCTCATAGCTTTGAATCTCTACGCAATTCGGAAAATGGTCGCCAGTGTGCTTTTATTCCTTTTATTACGGCAGGCGATCCAGATTTGGAAACTACTGCCAAAGCTTTGGAGGTATTGGATAATAGTGGGGCCGATCTGATTGAGTTGGGTGTGCCCTATTCTGACCCTTTGGCTGATGGTCCAGTAATTCAGGCTGCTGCTACTCGCTCTTTGGCCCGGGGGACTACTTTGGAGTCAGTATTGGAGGTGGTGCAGACGACAAGTAAAAAGTTGCGATCGCCAATTATTTTGTTTACTTACTATAATCCTATATTGTCTCGAGGGGTGGAGAGTTTCCTGAAAAAAATTTATGATGCTGGTGCTAGGGGTTTGGTTGTGCCGGATCTGCCGTTGGAAGAGGCGGACATTTTGTTAAATCCGGCTCGGGATATTGGGGTTGAGTTGACCTTGTTGGTTGCTCCTACTAGCCCAAAAGAGAGAATAGAGGCGATCGCCCGTCAGTCTCAAGGGTTTATTTATCTGGTGAGTGTGACTGGGGTAACGGGAATGCGTAATCAAGTACAGACGCGGGTTGAAGATTTGTTGGTAGAAATGCGAGAGGTTACAGATAAACCTATTGGTGTTGGTTTTGGTATTTCTCAACCGGAACACGCTTCGCAAGTAAAAAATTGGGGGTCTGATGCGGTTATTGTTGGTAGTGCGGTGGTGAAGCGTTTGGCAGAGGGAACGCCGGATGAAGGTTTGGAGGCGATCGGGGAGTTTTGTCGAAGTTTGAAGTCTGCTATTAGGTCAACTTCTGCGGGCTGAAGCCACGCAGCTTGAGCGACCCAACGCTTAACTAAGAATTGGCTAGACCATGAGCCAAAAGCGATAACACTTCCAAATGTTTCCCTGGTTTGGATTATCTGTTGGCCTTTTTGGGTAAAGGCACTGCGTTATTGCAGGACACAACGCTTTTGGTGGTCTTAGGGACACACAACTTTCTCGAAAAGGATTATCTCTTATGCTTCGAGTACCTGTCCAAAATCCTGATGGCTCCCCTGCAATGCCGACAAAAGCATCCCGGGCGCGTCGTTGGGTTAAACAAGGAAAAGCAACTGAGCATTGGAATGATGCGGGTTTGTATTACGTTCGCTTGGTAGCCGAACCATCGGGTCGCGAAACCCAGAAAATAGCGGTTGGCTGTGACCCTGGTAAAAACTATACGGGAATTGCTGTGCAGTCTGCTAAATTTACCCTTTATACTGGTCATTTGGTTTTGCCTTTCGAGCGTGTTAAAGAACGACTAGGCTCTGCTGTAATTAAACGGGGAAAAGTTATCAAAAACGTCAGAGGTCGAGCATTGCAACGTCGGGTGCGACGGGGGAGGAAAATTGACAGGAAAGTACCTTTTAACCAGCGTGCCCATCGGCAAAAGCGATTTGATAATCGTTGCAAAAAAAGTAAACTAGCTCCATCTATTCGGGCTTCAAGGGAAATGGAAATTAGGATAATAACAGAATTGTCCAAAGTTTTCCCTATTGCTACCATTGTTTATGAATTGGTTAAAGCTGATGTAGATTTAACCAGTGGTAGAAAAGCAGCACGTTCGGGCAAAGGATTTTCTCCAGTGATGGTTGGACAAAATTGGTGCGTAGAAAAACTCAAATCTATTGCCCGAGTTAAAACAGTTTATCTAAATGTTGGCAGAAGACCCGCGCTCTCCCCTAGGGAAGCGTCGGGATGAATGGCAACCAATGTTGCGGTTTCACAAATAATCTGTTAAAATGTAAGGGTAGAAAAGCAAATAGTAGATGGTTGAGAAAGCATATAAGTTTAGATTCTATCCGACTCCAGAACAGGAAAACCTGTTGCGCAGAACATTGGGGTGCGTAAGGCTAATCTATAACAGAGCTTTAGATGCTAGAACTCAAGCTTGGTATGAAAACAAAGAGCGAGTAGGGTATAAGCAAACTTCTGCCATGCTGACTCACTGGAAAAAGCAGGAAGATTTAGATTTCCTTACTGAAGTCAGTAGCGTCCCATTACAGCAAGGTTTGAGACATCTACAAACTGCTTTCACTAACTTTTTCAGTGGACGTGCCAAATATCCCAACTTTAAGAAAAAGCGTAATGGTGGTAGTGCAGAATTTACAAAGTCCGCATTTAAGTGGAAAGATGGTCAAGTCTATTTAGCTAAATGTGCTGAACCATTACCTATAAGATGGAGTAGGCAATTACCAACGGGTTGTGTCCCAACGACAATTACAGTTAAACTCGACCCCAGTAACAGATGGTCAGTGTCCCTTAGAGTCAATGACCCCAGAAACTTGAAGCTTAAACCAGTAACCAAACAAGTAGGTATTGACTTAGGAATTACCAGTTTAGTGACTACCAGTGATGGAGAAAAATTCGCCAACCCCAAGAATCTAAATAAATTACACAAGAAACTTAGGTTAGCAGGGAAGTCTTTATCTAGAAAAACTAAAGGATCTAATAACTACCAAAAGGCTAGACTAAAAGTAGCCAGGATACACGCAAAAATTAAAGATTCAAGGCTTGATTACGCCCATAAGCTAACTACTCAATTAATCAGAGAAAATCAAACTGTTGTGGTTGAGGATTTAGCAGTAAAGAATATGGTCAAAAAGCGGTGCGACCCCGCGACGACGCCAGTCGCAAGGGAACGCGCACCAAGAGACCATAAGTTAGCCAAAGCAATAAGTGATGCCAACTGGGCAGAGTTAGTCAGACAGTTAGAATACAAGGCTGAATGGTATGGACGGGAATTAGTCAAGATTGACAGGTATTTTCCCAGTTCTAAGCGTTGTTCTAATTGTGGTCATGTAGTAGGAAAATTACCTCTAAGCGTGAGAGAGTGGGATTGTCCTGAATGTGCAACTCACCACGATCGAGACATAAATGCAAGTATAAATATTTTGGCTGCGGGACTCGCAGTGTCAGTCTGTGGAGCGACCGTAAGACCATCTGAGAGTAAATCTCGGAAGGCGGGTGCATTGAAACAGAAAGTCCCTAACAGTGATGTTAAGGAATCCCGCGCTGTCTCGTGAGAGCAGCGTCGGGAGGATGTCAAGGCTGGCAAAAAAACAAGAACGGAACCAGTCAAATTCGCCAACATTTAGGATTAGAGAAAATTAAAGATAAAAAAGCCCAAGTGCCAGAATCTCATGGAGTGGATGGCATTGCTTTAGCTGCAAGCGAGTTTGTTCGCTATGGGGTGAGTCCCAGAAAAAACTGTGATACCTATGGTTGGAAAGGTTCAGTTAACATTACTTGTTGCGTTTTTCGAGTAATAACTAGACCTGCTTATTTCCGTCGTGCATTGCACTTTGATAATGCTGAAAAAGGCGGTGTTCGTAAACGCAAAGGTGGAACTATTACTCCTTTTGAATTGCGATACGGCGATAAAGTTATTGCTGAAAAAGCAGGAAAAACTGACATCGGGTGGATTGGCGGTTTTACTAATGCCAAAACCAAAAATATCAGCGTCTATGACCATAATTGGAAACGAATAGGACAATTTTCTCCGAAGAAAGTCCAACTGATTCGTAGGTCTAATAAACTATGCGTCTTTTAACTTTCCCGACGGTTTCAACTGCCGTTTTGCTGGCGCACACTTCGTTAACGCTGCGCGACATGAAACGCTTTTCCTCCACCCTTTAAAAAGAGGCCGATTCCAAGCTCTCGATTATTTTTCTTGAAGGAAGAAGGAAAAACTTTATCCCTCTCAAAAATCTTGCCCCAGTTTCAAATAAATCTTCAAGAATTTAGAATTTAGAATTTAGAATTACCTATCCTTGAAAAGAAGAGGATTGACTAATTATGAAAATTTTTATTTATTATCCCCTTAAAAGGGGAGGCTTTAAACCATAATATTTCGGTAAAATTAAGAAATAATTATAAATTTCCGGTTGTGTTATGTAAGCCGTTGTCCGGTAGTAGAGAGAAATAAAATTATGAATTATCGTCCAATTATTCTAGGAATTGTCGGTGATAGCGCTGCGGGTAAAACTACTTTGACTAGAGGAATTGCTCAAGTCTTAGGGCCAGAAAATGTGACTGTGATTTGTACAGATGACTACCATCGCTACGATCGAAAACAAAGGGCAGAAATAGGTATTACAGCCCTACACCCAGATTGTAACCATCTTGATATTATGCAGCAACATTTGACTCTGCTGCGTACTGGACAACCAATTCTTAAGCCCATTTATAATCACTCAACGGGAAAATTTGACCCGCCAGAATATATTAAGCCTAGCAAGTTTGTGATTGTTGAAGGACTATTGGGTTATTCCACTAGGGGTGCGAGAGATTGTTACGATGTGAAAGTGTACCTTGCACCACCAGAGGATTTAAGGGCTAAGTGGAAGGTAAAACGGGATACGATGAAGAGGGGATA
The DNA here is from genome assembly GCF_983059655.1 of Okeania sp. NCBI lineage: Bacteria > Bacillati > Cyanobacteriota > Cyanophyceae > Oscillatoriales > Microcoleaceae > Okeania > Okeania sp. Next base: position 10,365 of record NZ_CEZPJD010000107.1, on the reverse strand, counting down.
TAGTGAAGAACAGGTTCTCAAAGAGATGGAAAAACGGGAACCAGACTCGGAGGCTTTTATCCGTCCCCAACGCAAGTGGGCAGATGTAGTTGTTACTTTTTATCCTCCTTCAAATGATGAAAATAGCTCTGAACTTCATGTACGCTTAGTGCTGAGGCCAACTATTCCTCACCCAGATTTTCTAGAGATTATTGGCCAAGGTAGTCCTAGTTTTCAGCCAGCAGTACGCTTGGGGTTGGACCGGGATATGGGTAAGCCAGTGGATGTTTTGGAAATTGATAGTCATGCTACTAAGGAACAGGTAAATGAATTAGAGATGATTTTATGTCAGGATACGCCTTACTTAAAGGATTTTTGTTCACCTGAAGGAGACCCAGATCTTGGTAAGTTAGTTGGTACGACTGGGGAATTGCTTCAGAGTTATCCTTTGGCTTTGACTCAGTTACTTGTTGCTTATCATATGATTAAGGCTACTAATCTTTTTCAATAGACTTCTTGCACAGGGAATAGGCAATAGGGAATAGGCAACAGGCAATAGGGAGATGACATTATTGATTTCAAGTCTTGAATTGATTTAGTTAAAAGTTTTGCAAGAGAGCTAATATTGATTTTTCAACTATAGTACTCTTGTCATGTTTTTTTTCACTAAAGTTTGGTTGGAACGGTAGATTAAGTATCAGTAAATATTGAAGTATGAACTATGCTAAACAAAATTTCCCCGAAGAATTTTATGATAATTATGCTATCAAATACGATGATGTTGTGTTTAAGGGTAAGTGTAATGCACAGCATTTGAATGAGGCAGTCAAAATATTCCATCTACACAATTATCATCAAGGTAAGATTTTAGATATAGGTTGTTGAACAGGGTTTCTAAGTGGATTATTGTAGGGAAATTTTGAATATACAGGAATTGATATTTCAGCTAATATGCTAGATGATGCAGCTCAAAGAGGTTATAAAACTATCCATAAACCGATAGAAACTACTTTAGCTGAGATTGACTCCCAGTCGTATGATTTTGTTTTTTGTTTAGGTTCATTGTATTTTGTTGAAGATGCTCAAACTGCAATTGAATATATTTATCGGATTTCCCGCAAAGCTATTATAATCAGCATTGATGAATTGACAGAGGAATATATTAAAAACTTTGCTGTTCCGGTTTATGACCATTTAAAAATTTTAGTTGAAGATGCCATAGAAGATTATTTTATTATAGGTTGGACTTCTTCAAGCCAAGGTGTTGATATACGAACTCGAATGATTTATTTTGAACACAAAAGTTAAGGTAATTTCAGTTATCAGTACCTCTGCAACAAGGAAGCAAGAAAATACAGAATTATCTTTTTTTATCCTCTTAAAAGGGAAGGTTTTAGAGAAAAATTTTTCGCTAATAGTTTAATAATATTTAACATTTAATGTTGCCTATTAATCATACGGTAAAGGATGGTAAATCTAAGTCAACTTAGAAGTATGAATTATGGTAAATAAAATTTCTGCTGAAGAATTTTACGATGAACTTGCTGCTAACTATGACGATGTGTTAAGAGACCCTAAGTGTAATGTACAACATATCCATGAGGCAGCTAAAATATTCCATAAATATAATTACCATCAAGGTAGTATTTTAGATATTGGTTGTGGTACAGGTTTTCTAAGTGAATTATTACAGGGAAATTTTGAATATACAGGTATTGATATTTCTAGTAAAATTCTAGATTATGCAGCTAAAAGAGGTTATAAAACTATCAACAAATCAATTGAAATAGCTTTACCTGAAATTGATACAAATTCCTACGATTTTGTTTTTTGTCTGGGTTCATTATTATGTGTTGAAGATGTTCAAACAGCAATGGAGCATATCACTCGAATAGCTCGTCAAGCTATTTTGATTAGTATTGATGAGACAACGGAGGAATTTATTAAAAATTTTGCTGTGCCAGTTTACGACCATTCAAAAATTACAATTAAAAATGCCATTGAAGATTATTTTATATTAGGTTGGACTTCTCCAAGTACAGGTATTCCTATCCGAACTCGCATGATTTTTATTGAGCAAAAAAACTAAAATTATTTCAGTTATCAGTTAGCCTCTTAACAGGGCGTGGAATAGTAAATATAAATCAATTTTGAACTATAAATTATGGTAGATAAAATTTCTCCTCAAGAATTTTATGATGATTTTGCTGCTAACTATGATGATGTACTCAAAGGCCCCAAGTGTAATGCACAGCACGTCCATGAAGCAGCTAAAATATTCCATCAATATAATTACCATCAAGGTAGTATTTTAGATATTGGTTGTGGTACAGGTTTTTTGAGTCAATTATTACAGGGGAATTTTAAATATACAGGTCTTGATATTTCGGCTAATATGCTGGAATATGCAACTAAAAGAGGTTATCAAACTATTAATAAACCAATAGAAAAAGCTTTACCTGAAATTGAGACTCAATCCTATGATTTTGTTTTTTGTTTAAGTTCATTGCATTGTGTCGAAGATGCTAAAACAGCAATTGAACATATTTATCGAATTGCTCGTCAAGCTATTTTAATTAGTATTGATGAAGCAACAGAGCAATACATTAAAAGTTTTGTTGTGCCAGTTTACGAGCATTCAAAAATAGTAATTGAAAATCCTATTGAAGATTATTTTATATTAGGTTGGACTTCTCCAACTACAGGTATACCTATCAGAACTCGCATGATTTACATTGAACAAAAAAGCTGAAGTAATAGTTTAAGAATATTTAATATTTAGGTATTAACTATTTTATGACTATTCAAAAATTACAATTGAAAATGCAACTGAAGATCATTTTATAGCAGCTTGGATTTCTAAAACTACAGGTATTCCTAATCCGCACTCGGATTATTTTTTTTAAAATAAATAATTAAATTTAACTATAGATTAAGTAGTGATTTTTTAGTTTCCCTCCTGACAATTAAAAGACAATTAAAAGGATGTACTGAAGTGACATACTCCCACACTAAGCTGATGCTATAGTGTACGCTCTCTCGTTTCGTAGCCCCGGTATCCCGTCGGGCAAGCGCGTGCTTTAAAGACGGAATGCCCTACGGCCCTATTTTTTATTTTTATATTTATCGTCGCATTTAAGTCGCGGTCTATTACTATGCCGCAATGTGAGCAAAAATGAGTTCGTATGCTTAATTCTTTGGGAACTTTTTTTCCACAATTTGAGCAATCTTGGCTAGTATTTTTGGGGTTCACTGCTATAGTTTTCTGTCCAGCATTTCCGGCTTTGACAGTCAAAATAGTTATAATACCAAGCGTGATAAGTGTTTGTTACAAATAGTAGAAGTAAGAAAGAAGAAGGAAGAAGGAAGAAGGATAATATTTTGAAAAAAAGGTAAAAACGATAGAAGTAACTATTCTTTAATGAACGGAAATCACTATTTTTAAGCATATCTGATTGAGCGGCACTTTTCATAGCATTCTTTTTTCACGCTTGGTATAAATTGGCCCCCAAATCGCATCGTTAATTGATTTACTCAAACGAGTCTTTGCTAGCCCTTTAATATTTAAGTTTGCCTCCGGCACGTCGCTCCGCGTCTACATGGGCGATAACTTCAGATGAGTGATAACAATTCATTGGCTATTTTAAAATGAAAATCTTTACGTTTATCGGCAACTGCTTGGTGCGCGTTCCCTCTCTTGGTCAGCATTCCGCAAGTGAGCTGGCATCGTCGCGGGGTCTGACCGCAAGCGAGCTGTCGTCGTCGCGGGGTCGCATCCGCCTTTTTATGTTGTTTGGCTACAGCTTTAACAGCTTTTAACCACCTTTTGCTACCTTTTTTCTTTCGAGATAAACGTTTTTGCAAAGTCTTTAATCGCTGCTGAGACTTTCTATAGTATAGTTGTACTGCCGACGCAACAATTCCAACCACAATTCTATTGTGGCTATTTGATCTGAGTTGGGCCTTAATTTATATTGGTAGGCAGTGCGCATGGTGGAAAATTTCCGGGGTTATAGCAAAATAATAATACAAGTTTTTCAACCAGGGCAAAAGCTTGCTGGGATGGCATGCAAATTTCATGGGCATCGAACCTATTCAATTTGCTGCCGATTCATCTCACGCCAAATCTGCATATTATGACGTGAGGCTGATCGGCGATTCAGCGAAAAGACTATTTTTTTTTAAAACACAAAAGGCAATATTGAAGTGGGAGCAGGTATCATTTCACTACCTCTCAAATCTAATAATTGTACAATAATCAAATAGGCGATCGCCAAAGCTATAGAAATAGCTCCAGTAATAATAGCCACAATTTTTCCACGATCCATAATTTTTTACTCCTGAGATTATATAAATAAAAAAAATTAGTTTTTTGTCGGTTGGGCTGAGGAGCATTAGCGTTTGCTCCGCATTCCGTCGGAAAGCCGATCCCAAGGATAAACCTAACATACAAAATGAGTTTGTTGGGTTGCGCTAGCGCTTAACCCAACCTACAATATTACTGTATTTTCAGATTTTTCTCCTAACTTCTAACTCTTGACTTTTGTCTTTTGACTTATCATCCAGAACGTCTACGCAAAACCTCAAGCAAAGTGAGAAAATCTTCTGGCAAAGGAGCGATCGCCTCGACCAACTCTCCAGAAACAGGATGTTGTAACTCTAGTCGCCAAGCATGAAGTGCTTGACCAGTTAAATTTACTCCTACCGAACGACCTTTTCCATAAATAGTATCGCCCACAATAGGATACCCTATTTTAGCACTGTGAACCCTAATTTGATGAGTCCGGCCAGTCTCTAACCGAAACAACATCATGGAAAAATTACCCAAACGTTCCTTAACTTCCCAATAAGTAACGGCGACTTTTCCGCCTCTTTCCACTGGTGTCACCGCCATTTTTTTACGGTCTACCCGATGACGACCGATAGGTAAATCTATTTTGCCACTATCTGTTTTCGGACTACCATAAACCACTCCTAAATATTCCCGCCTCGCCGTTTTTGCCTGCAACTGTGCTTGCAAATGTTGATACGCTTGGTCTGTTTTCGCCACCATTATTGCTCCAGTGGTATCCTTATCCAAACGATGCACAATACCAGGTCGTTGCACTCCACCAATACCTGCCAAAGAATCACAATGAGCTAAAAGTGCATTCACCAAAGTACCCTCAGAATGTCCAGGAGCTGGATGTACAACTAAACCTGCTGGTTTGTTGATAATTAATAAAGCATCATCTTCGTAGAGAATATCCAGAGGAATATCATTAGCTTCTATTTCTAAAGGTACTGGTGGGGGAATAGTTAAAATAATCCGATCGCCATGCTGTACTATTACTTTTTTAGAAGTGCAGAGTTGGTCATTTACTTTCACATTACCTTGGGATATTAACTTTTGAATATGCGATCGCGATAGGTCAGGTATTTGCTCAGATATCCAAACATCCAAACGCTGACTTATTTGCTTGACAAATTCACCCTTACTCTTTACCTCTAAAATTCTTGAACCTTCATCAGCCATAACTTGTAATTTCAGTTATCAGTTATCAGTTA
>NZ_CEZPJD010000107.1:0-4739 GCF_983059655.1 Okeania sp. | reverse complement strand
ATTCTTGAACCTTCATCAGCCATAACTTGTAATTTCAGTTATCAGTTATCAGTTATCAGTTATCAGTTATCAGTACCTCTGGAATAAGGAGGCTTGAAATCTGAAATATTCTCTTTTATCCCATTAAAAGGGCAGGAGGCTTTAGACCAAAATTTTTCGGTAAAAATTGTTCCTCGGATAAAACCCGATTAAAGCTAAACTTTAGCCCCGATTAAACCTAAACTCTAGTATAAAATAACAAAATATCAAATATAGCACTACGCAAATAGGATAGGAAGCGGACATTTATAAATACTCAAAGTTAGTCAAGGATTACTTCTGACTTCTGACTTCTGACTTCTGACTTCTGACTTGCGCGTAGCGCTATAGGTTGGCCAAGATAGCTACTGGTTTAGAGAATGAAACATACTCTTTCTGTTTTAGTTGAAGACGAAGCGGGAGTTTTGACCCGCATTGCTGGTTTATTTGCCCGTCGTGGTTTTAATATTGAAAGTCTGGCAGTTGGCCCAGCAGAACAAACTGGTATTTCTAGAATTACAATGGTGGTGCCTGGGGACGACCGTGTTATCGAGCAGTTGACCAAGCAACTATATAAGTTGATTAATGTTTTGAAAGTACAAGATATTACTGCTATTCCTTGTGTGGAACGAGAGTTAATGTTACTCAAGATTAATGCTACTACAAATATGCGATCAGAAGTGGTCGAAATTGCCAATATTTTTCGGGCGCGGGTAGTAGACTTAGGTGACGACTCATTAACTATTGAAGTAGTAGGAGACCCAGGAAAAATGGTTGCCATTGTCCAAATGCTTTCTAAATACGGTATCCGTGAAATTGCTAGGACAGGCAAAATTGCTTTAACTCGTGAATCTGGAGTTAATACTGAGTTCCTAAAATTGAGAGCTTTGGAAGTAAAAGTGTAAGTATTTTCTAGGATGCTAATGAAAAAGGGGTTAATCCTATAGGATAAGGAATGGTAATTTAAGCTCTTTTCTCTCAGTTTCAAGACTATGAGTTGTTTTTTTAAACCTGATTTTTCTTGATATTTTACTGATTTAATTTTTATCTTAATCCTAGTAATTTTCAATTAAATATCCGATTTTAAGTAATTACTCCTTTTTTGAGTGCATCCTCATAAGAAGTAATTACTTTTTTTTATTCATTTAATAAATGAATTAATAATATCCTTAAGCATAACCCACAATAAGGTTGCTCAAAGTACGTTTTTTAGGTAAAAAAAAAATTCAAAAATCGTATTTTCACTTAAGACAAAAATACTAATTTTTTTAGATTGTAAAATTACTGCCTGATTTTACAAAATTCCATGTCAAACTAGACAAGAAACCAATTAATTACTTGTTCTTCAAACATAAAGCAGGTAGTTAATTTTTTTTCAATTAATTAAGAATTTAAATTACATGATTTGGCTGATTTTTCGAGCAATATTTAATTACTAAAAACTTTAATTCATCAAGAGACATTATCCCTATTTTTCAATTCAAATACTGCAGTTTAAATTGACAACACAACACACTATGGCTACCACACTTCCTTCCGCCCAAGACCAATATATGCTCGAATTGATCAACAGAGGTCGAGCAAATCCTCAAGCAGAAGCAGATCGCTATGGGATAGAGCTAAATGAAGGAGTCCGGACAAAAGATACAATCTCCACTGATGCAAGACAACCTTTAGCATTTAACCTCAACCTCAATGCTGCTGCTGAAGGCCACAGTCAATGGTTGCTAGATAATAATAAATTTCAACACAAAGGAGAAGGTGGTACAAACTCCAGAAAACGTATGCAGAATGCGGGATATACATTCACAGGCTCTTCGGGTAATGGGGAAAACCTTGCTTGGCTAGGAACAACGGGTTGGCCAAACTTCACCATTTATGTTGGGAGAAATTACGAAAACCTGTTTGTTGATGAAGACTACCGTAATAGAGCTCATCGTGTAAGTCTGATGAACCCTAAATTTGAGGAAATTGGAATTTCTTCACTACAAGGCCAGTTTACTTCTCGTGGTAGAACTTTCAATGCAGTGATGACTACCCAAGATTTTGCTTATTCTGCGGCGGGCGGCCCATTTATTACAGGTGTTGCCTACACTGATGCAGTTAATAATGATGACTTCTATACAGTTGGTGAAGGAATCGGCGGAATAACAGTTACAGCAGTTGATACAGCAAATAGTGCTAACACTTTTACTACCACAACTTGGGGTTCAGGTGGTTATAGTTTAGATGTAGACCCAAATGCGACTTACGATGTCACCTTCTCTGGCGATCTCGACGAGGATAGTCAGGCAGATGATACAGCTACTTATGAAGTTACTGTTGGTTCCGAAAACGTCAAACAAGATGTAGTTAGCGACAACTTAGTAAAAATAGATAACGATACTATTGCTGAAAATAGTAACAATAATACAGTGGTGGGTAATTTAACTATTTCTGACTCTGATCCTGACGAGACTAACACTTATGAATTATTAAATGATGCTAATGGTCGTTTTGCTCTCGATGGAGACCAAATAGTAGTTGCTGATGGTTCTCAATTAGATTTTGAAAGTAATCAGACTCATAATATTACTGTGCGCACTACTGATGGTGGTGGTGAAAGTTTCAACCAACAGTTGACCATTAATGTCACTGATGTTGATGAGACTCCACCCAATAGCGCTCCCACAGCAGTACAAATAGATAGCAATACTATTGCTGAAAATAGTGACAATAATACAGTGGTGGGTAATTTAACTACTTCTGACCCTGATGCTGGTGATACTCATACTTATGAATTATTAAATGATGCTAATGGTCGTTTTGCTCTCGATGGAGACCAAATAGTAATTGCTGATGGCTCAGGGTTGGACTTTGAAAGTAATGAGACTCATAATATTACTGTGAGAACTACTGATGGTGAGAGTGAAAGTTTCAACCAGCAGTTGACCATTAATGTCACTGATGTGGATGAAACTCCACCTGAGCTTGAAAACGTCAATACTATGTACGGAAGTGACAAGAACGACCGTATGCTTGGCACAGTAGATAATGATGTTATCCACGGTGAAGGTGGCAATGATGTACTTCTTGGGAGAAGTGGTGACGATCTACTCAATGGTGGTCTGGGTAACGATAGGATCAATGGTGAAAATGGTAATGATAATATCAATGGTGGCCTTGGTAACGATAATATCAATGGTGGCAATGATGACGATCTGCTGAATGGCGACAGTGGTAACGATAATATCAATGGTGGTTCTGGTAACGATAATATCAGTGGTGGTTCTGGTAACGATAATATCAATGGTGGTTCTAGTAACGATAATATCAATGGTGGTTCTGGTAACGATAATATCAATGGTGGTTCTGGTATGGATACTCTTACAGGAGTAGATATAACTTCTGCTCAACCTGGTTATAATGAAATAGATATTCTGCGGGGTAATGCCCATGCCGATCTATTTATCTTAGGTGATAATAGTCAAGCTTACTACACTGGAAATGGTATAAATGATTATGCTCAGATTGATACTTTCAGTAGTGCTAAAGGTGATAAAATCCAACTATCTGGGAGTAGTAATAACTATACATTAAGAGAAAATGTTACTGGACTGCCAAAAGGAACTGCTATTTACAGTAATGATGATTTGGTTGGTATTGTCAAGAATGTTAGAAATATGGATTTGAATAGCAGTGATTTTTCTTTTGTATAAACCTCAGTTTTTAGATGGGTAAACCACAGTTAAAAAATTAGGTTGTAGGTGAAACGAGAGCTGTGAATTCCACAATAGATGATTGACCTTGTAGTCTACTCAAGTGAAAAGTGATGTAATTGAAGACTAATTAACTATAAGTTTTAGGATACCTAGTGTCGCTACGCGGAAGTCAGAAGTCATAAGTATTGATTGGTAAAGCTTTTAGGATTTTGTAACTGGTCAGTTATTTCCGCCATTCCGCACTAGGAAAAATAGTTGCCATTGTCCAAATACTTGCTAAATATGGCTAGGATAAGTCATTTCAGTTATTAGTTATCAGTACCTCCGGCTTTAGTCGGAGGGTTGAAAATACTGAATTGAATATTTTCTTGATCGAGGGATGGCGAGGTTTCCTGCTCTTATCAGAGCCGCTCCGCTAACAACCGCTTTTCATCCTCTTATACCAATTCCCATGCATTAGTGCTATACTTGCGCAATACTATTAGTTATCAACTAATTAGCAGAAGCTGAATCACTTTGCATGCTAATTTTAGCTAATTTAATATTAATTATTCTTCTGTTTTCTTCTCCCCCACTCCCCTAGTCAACAAAATGTAGAAAAGTTTTTGAGAAATGGTATTAAAAGGGGAAGCTTTGGACCTCAGTTTTTTAGTGAAATTGCTTTAAATCGTGAGTCTGGTGTTAATACTGAGTTCCTAAAATTAAGAGCTTTAGAATTAAAAATGTAAGTATTTTATCGGATGTTAATTAGGAAGGGGTTAATCCTACAGGATAGGACATGATAATTTAAGCTTTTTTCTCAGTTTTAAGACCTAATACTTGCCTATTTCAAAACCTGGCTTCCCTTGATATTTTACTGATTTAATTTTTATCTTAATCCTAATTATTTTCAATTAAATATCCTATCTTAAGTAATTACTTCTTTTTTGAGTGTGAGTTTATTAGAAGTAATTACTTTTTTTATTAGTATAGCGCTGTGCGCAGCTCATTTGGCAGTAGGCAATAGCGGTCAGACCCCGC
>NZ_CEZPJD010000106.1:5965-14906 GCF_983059655.1 Okeania sp. | reverse complement strand
ATAGGTAATATCATGTCCGGTAGCATCGTTTGTGTAAAACCTGAGCGATCGCTACTTTTCAAGCACTTGATAGATTATCAGTAGGCTACCAACGAAAACAAGTGAGACCTTGAATGAGCGATTGCCTCCGGCACGTTTCACGAACGCTGTTTCATTAATTACTGGCCAGAGTCGTTCGGCTGGTTGTAGTTCTGGTGTATGGGGTGGTAAGAACTCCAAATGCAATCCCTGTGGAACTTTCAGTTTTTGACTACTGTGCCAACCTGCTCTGTCTAGCACTAATATCATGTGCTTATTTTTTCTGTTACCAAAATGTTGAGCGAAGTCAGCCAACACTTGGTTAAAAACAGTAATATTGACCTTGGGCAAAAGCCACCAGTTAGTTTGCTCCTGATTGGGGATGTACAAATCCGTAGACCCAGAACCACTGAAAACGCCAGTTCACCTCTGCAGTTGGTTGTACTCCCACAGGTGTCCATACTCGTCGGAAAATTGGCTTGAGGCACAAACGATGTTCATCTATTGCCCAGAGTTCTATAGTAGCCTCTGGATATTCAGCTTTTAATTGTTCAAATCGGTAGCAGAGTTTTTTTCCATTCTTCTTGTTCGGTTGGGGTTGCCGATTTCTGATGCTCTGGTCGAGGGATTCGTAATCTATATCTCATTGAGCGTAAATATTCCCATCCCCTGCGCCGATCAACTCGATGGTCAATTAATTCTGTTAACCAATCTCCTACCTTGCGCCCATTCCATAATCCTCCATCCGGTGCTTTCTCTTGGAGGGCCATTTCTAGTTGGACTTGCCGTTCATCTGAGAGGAATCCTGTTGGCCCTGGATGTTGATGGTGACGATCTACCAATCCTTCTTTACCCTGCTGATTGTAGCGACGTGCAATTTGACGAATCGCCTCCAAACAATAGCCTGTGACTGAAGAAACTTATGAGTGTTGTTTTTCCTTTTGCGCTTAAGCCAAATGATTTGGTATCTAGTCCTTTCTATTGGGTCATAGGTAGCTCGGTAGTTTCTTTCTAGTTCATCTACACTTAGGTGTTCTTGGATACTTAAGCGTCTTGGCATAATGGCGATCGCTCCGGGGAATTATTTTTCTCCTCTTCTATTATACACAAACGATGCTACCGGACATGATATAAGAGGTAATTAGGGCTTGCTGATTAAATATCAAATCTTTGTCTCAAAAAGTGTCAGCTTTTCAGTGGAAAAAGTTCAAAAAGCTAATATTTTGGGATGATTATGGCAGAACAATCTTGGGACAACTTTTCCGACTGCTATATCCCATTTCTCCTGACTCCTGACTCCTAACCCCTAACCCTACCAAAAGACTTTTTCAGCAAGCCTTAATTATTAATTATTAATTATTAATTATTTGTTACCTACAAACAGCACGGTTGTTAGCATTTAGAACTATTGTACCTTCTACTCCATTAATAATGACTGGATTGCCTGTACTAACCCTCAGTAATCGTGGTTTTTTATTCAGACATTCTGTAACCTCTTCTCCCCATGTTTGTATAGAAGCAGTATACTCCGCTCTGTAACGCAAAAGCTCATCTAGAGTAATTCCAGTGGGTATAGGAGGTAGGTTGTTAACAAAAGCATCAGTTATTGGATAATCTGTACTGATGCTGTCATCAACATCAACTTCAGTAATAATTGGAAAATCAAATCTTCTGGGTAAGGTTCTGTACGGAATAGACAAATCGGGTAATGGATAATATTCTTCCTTACCAGATTTGTAGTCAAAATCAGATGGTATTGCCAAAGCTGCCAGAGGTAAATTTGCAACTACTAAAGCACAAACACTTCCTAATAATGTAGAAAATTTTTTCATTTTTTCCTAGTTCTAGATTGATTTAATTGAGATATCAACTAACAAGTTAGTTCGCCAAATCTTTAAAATTTCTAAAGTTAGTTTCTGCCCTTGATGCTTTTGATCGTCTAACTAGAGATAAGTCAAAAGTAACTGGCGAACAACTCAAACAAGGCAAAATTATCATACTCTACAAAATACTGTAAAATTAAACAGTATATTTTAATAAAGTAAGATCTTTTTATATAGCATAAGGAAGAAGGAAAAATTTGACGTTGCCTGATTTTTACCTTTTCTTTGACTGCTAAAATTATTCAGCTTTATACTACTACATGAATTAGATTAATGTAGGCACTGAAGTTAATATATGACTGATGATGTGTAACTTTAGACTCACACAACATAATATACTTTAATCCTTGTATTTTGATAATATTCTTATAATCACAAGAAAAATGTATAGTATCTATCAGTTAATATCAAAAAAATTTTACTTAATAAGTTGTTATTTTTGAAATATATAAAATTAAAGAAATACAAAAATGGAATTACCCACAAGTATGATAATTCCTGTAGCACCTGCGGGATATAAATCTGGATTTGTTGGTATAATAGGACGGCCTAATGTTGGCAAATCTACTTTAATGAATCAACTGGTAGGGCAAAAAATTGCTATTACTTCCCCAGTTGCTCAAACTACTCGTAATCGTCTGCGTGGTATTTTGACTACAGAAGCAGCGCAGATGATTTTTGTTGATACTCCTGGTATTCATAAACCTCATCACCAATTGGGCAAAGTATTAGTTCAAAATGCTAAAATAGCAATCCAATCTGTGGATGTAGTTTTGCTGGTAGTGGATGGGTCAGTAATAGCTGGTGGAGGCGATCGATATATTATAGATTTACTCAACAAAACAGATACTCCTGTGATTCTAGGTTTGAATAAATTAGACTTACAACCTCAAGACGATCGGGAAATAGAAGCTAGTTATCATCAGTCGATCGCTCCTCACTCCTGGCAGATAGTTAAATTTTCTGCTCTTACAGGGGAAGGAGTAGAAGGACTACAAGATTTGTTGATTGAACATCTTGAACCTGGACCTTATTATTATCCTCCTGACTTAGTAACAGACCAACCAGAACGGTTTATTATGGGGGAATTGATCCGAGAACAAATTTTACTTTTGACTCGTGAAGAGGTACCTCATTCAGTAGCGATCGCTATTGATAGAGTAGAAGAGGAAACAACTATTAGTCGTATTCTTGCTACTATTCATGTTGAACGCTCATCCCAGAAAGGAATTATTATCGGTAAAGGCGGGAATATGTTGAAAGCTATTGGTAGCGCAGCACGTCAACAAATTCAAAAGTTAATTGCTGGCAAAGTGTATTTGGAATTATTTGTAAAAGTTCAATCTAAATGGCGACAGTCTCGAATTCAATTAGCAGAATTGGGTTATCAAGTTGAAGAATAAAATAAATTATACACTAGTTATAGGAGGATAAGTAGGTAGGTGCAAATAAACGTCACTATCTAACAAAATGTTTATGAATATGACTCCCTTGAGATTGCTTCCTTCCAATGCGTTCCAGTCGCAATGACGTAGTGGTAAATTTGCTCACCTACCTACTTAATTGATATGATTTTATATGGTATCAAACCTATTTATTCTGACTTATGACTCCTAAGAAATAACCTATTTATTTGTAGCAGATATTTATCGCGTTTGGTATTAATTACTTTCTATAGCAATCAGGAATCAGTTGTGAGAATTGAGGTGTTCCTTAAAAGTATGGAATATATCAATTATGATATTCATATGATACGTTTTTTTCTTCTTCTCTGTTCCCTGTTCCCTAAAAGTTTCCAATATCTCACAACTCAAATCATATTGCTATATCTCAAATACAAAGTTTATTAGTATATAACATATGGATATAAATAATCAATTTTCTATACTCTTCAGTAATAAATTGATTAATGATGAATTTCATTACTTATATCTATAGTGTTTCTCAGACTAATTAGGCACACCTATCTTTATTTCTATTCTTTCTATTCCCTGTTACCTATTCCCTAAAACAAACGAATTTTTACTTCATCAGTATAGTAATTGCTATATATTTATCCTAATATATTGTCTTGGTTTAATTGAGGTTTAACTACTATTTCTTTTTCATAGACAAATCCCCAATAAAAACATTTGTTCCTCGGTAATATTCTCAGTTCTTTAATAGATAAAAATTCGAGATTACTCGGCATAGGAATATAAAAACAATCTAGACTAAACCAGCGCTTACAGGTATTACCTAGTGGTACTCTAATTTGATTATCTTTCAGCTTTAATGCTTGTTTGGGGTAACTAACTGTAGCCATTCCCCCTTTTTTTCTGTAGTTAGGAATCCTTGGTCTGTCTGAGATTTTTCCTGAACTATAGGCAATTATAAGACCATAATAAGAGCGAAATGATTCAGCTACAGTTCTCAATATTTGTTGTGCTGAAGAGCGAATATAAAACTTTGTAATGATAGTTGTGTTTATAAACTTTTTCCAAGTCAAACTTGCCCAGAGTTTTGTGAGACTTAAAATATAATTGCCGACCATAATATATTCCCATGTTAGTGAGCTTGTGAGACTGTTCACACAAGAATGTTAAAATAGCAATAAGGTCGGGATTTTTACCTACTAAAACTTGCTGACAACTGTACATTTCAAACAGGGGCTGGAAAATTTATTGTGGTTAATAATAGCACAAGACCACTTTAGTTATCTAGTCTAAACGACTCGGTTGTTTCCATCCCCCGGTTAAAACACGGGGGCCTTCAACGTGGCTCTTCGGTAAAATAAAATACATTGGATTAAAATCCGACTCCTCACCTTTCATCCATCGCTTAAAAGACGATGGTTTTCATGCTCCCGTGTTATTTAGGTAATTTCTCCTTCATCTTCTGGGGAATCATAACGATATCAATAGCGTGTTTAAAACCTCGAATATTAATAAAACCCATACGGAATGTTAGTAATATTGCTCCTAAAATTAACCACAATACAATTAGTGGGAAACCAGCAATATCAAAGAAGATAATTTTTTCTAGGATGGCTACTAACTTTTGAAAAATCCCATCAATAGCACTAAAAATATTAGTATTTTCGACCTTTGTGACAGCTAAGACAGTCATTTCAGTTATCAGTTATCAGTTATCAGTACCTCTGCAATAAGGAAGCAAGAAAATACGGAATTCTATTTTCTCTTGGTCGATTAGAGATGGCGAGGAAACCCGCTCTTATCAGAGCCACTCCGAAGATCGCCATATCTCGACCGCTTTTTATCTCCTTAAAAGGGGAGGCGCATACCCACAATTTATCGGTAAAATTTACTGTAGTAATAAATATTATGGACAACAGCATATTTTTCACTAATTTTTGAGGCAAATTTTACATTTAATTATGTCTGATGGGCAAAAATAATAATATATATCATTAAATATATTCATGGATTTCTTATTTTTCAATATACAATCAGGAACATCGATAAAAAATATATTTTTAAAAATTATTACACTATTTTTAATGAATGCTAGTTTAAACTAAATACTATAGTTAAGGATACAAAGATTTGTAAATTACCTATACAGATTTTAAGTTATAAAAGGATCTCTATTTGTATTCTAGGTTCATGATTAACTATTACTTGTACTTACAAAGAAAATTTATTCGTTAAAAAACCATGACTACAGAAAATACACAATCAAAAGTTCAAAATAGTAAAATAGCAATTCTTCTACACAATGGCATTCAGGGTTCATCTGGCAAAACTGGCTTGTCACTACTACGCTACAGTCAAGCAGAAATTGTTGCCGTCATCGATCGCCAATGTGCCGGAAAATCATTACCCGAACTCACTAAAATTCCCCGCGACATACCAATAGTTGCTTCCGTTGCCGAAGCGCTCGCTTTTGACCCAGAAGTATTAGTCATAGGTATTGCTCCTTCAGGCGGTGCTTTACCTGATGAATGGTTTGGAGAAATCAAACAAGCTGTTACTTCTGGGTTATCAGTAGTCAACGGTTTGCATAGCCCTCTGGCAAATCATCCAGAAATTCAACCACTGTTGCAACCTACGCAATGGATATGGGATGTGCGTCAGGAACCTCCAGAATTAATTATTGCCAGTGGGAAAGCTAGAACACTTTCTTGTCGCCGAGTCTTAACAGTGGGGACTGATATGGCGATCGGTAAAATGTCTACCAGTTTAGAACTCAATGCCACAGCTCAACGCCGAGGTTTCAACTCTAAATTCCTCGCTACAGGACAAGCAGGTTTAATGATTGCTGGCAATGGTATTGCCTTAGATGCAGTGCGAGTTGACTTTGCTGCCGGAGCAGTGGAACAAATGGTTATGCAGTTTGGCAAGACCCACGACTTACTGATTATTGAAGGCCAAGGTTCCCTATTGCATCCTGGTTCCACTGCTACTCTCCCACTATTACGCGGTACTCAACCTACGGATTTAATCTTGGTGCATCGTGCTCATCAAACTCATATTCGCAATCATCCCAGTGTTTTGATTCCACCATTACCTATAGTAATTCAGTTGTATGAGATGGTGGCTGCTGCTGGTGGCGTTATGAAACCTGCGCGAGTTGTTGGTATTGCTATGAATACTTTTCATTTAGATGAAGTGACAGCTAAAGAAGCGATCGCTAAAATAGAAACAGAAACTGGTTTGCCTTGCACTGATCCAGTGCGTTTTGGTGCGGATTTATTACTGGATGCAGTTATTGGAAGTAATAAGACCGTTTCACAGAAGTTATAAGTTGTAAGTCAAAAGGCAAAAATAAAAAGTCAAAAGTAAGATTTGATCGGCTATCTCGTCAATCAAAATTTTGGAATTCAAGAAAATATTAAGAATAATTACAGGATAGATAATCATATGTTTATTTGTGTTTATTTGTGAGAGGCTGCGGAGAAAATCTGTTTTATTTATAGAGGCTCGATCTATATGTCCAATGAAGCTGAAGAGTTATTACAAAAAGGTCTAGAAGAAACATAAGATGGCAATTTTGAGGAAGGACTTGCTGCTTTAGATAAAGCATTTGAACTGGAACCAGACTACTTTAGTCAATTTGTTCCAATTAACACTAGAGGCAGTGCCCTTTTAGGTTTAGAAAGATATGAAGAAGCCCTTGCTATGTATGAGCAGGCATTGCAACAACCAGAGGATTCTTTTGATACTTATACAGGATGGAGAAACAAAGGGTTAACTCTGAGTGCTTTAGAAAGGTATGAAGAAGCTCTTGAATGTCATAATCAGGCTCTTGAATGGTACGAGACATCTGTTAAAGAAGGTAAAACTTTGAGAGATAGAGATGATTTAGCACCTCTTTGGGAAGATAAAGGATGGGCTTTGGTGAATTTTGACAAATATGATAAAGCGATTGAATGTATCCCAGATGATGGGTGGCTTTTCTATAATAAAGTTTGCTGTTATGCTTTACAAAATAAAATAGACCAGAGTCTTGAAAATTTAGAACAAGCTATTAATTTAGAACCTGAAGTAAAAGACTGGGTAAAAGAAGACCCAGATTGTGAAAACATTAGTTCCGATCCACGATTTGAGGCATTAGTTTCCAATTAGTTATATTTCTAAAAAAATTATTAATTAATATTTTTGTGAAGGGCGATCGCATACTTTAGATGAGCGATCGCTTTTTCGTTATACCCATGTCAAAAAAATGTCAACCTTTTCTGCCCGTAATTAACAGAAATTAACTTAAAAATTAAGAATACTTAAATAAAACAAAATTTTATTGCTTTACTGACAAACTAAGTTTCTTGTTGATGGAATAACCTGAAAAAATATTGTTCAAAAAGTCTCATTCAATAAATAAAAACATCAAAATCTGAGACAATCAAATTAACAAATCCATAACAGTTAACAATAAAACGGAGAAAATTAGATGAAATTAGCCTACTGGATGTATGCAGGTCCCGCTCACATTGGCACTCTGCGTGTTGCCAGCTCTTTCAAAAACGTTCACGCCATAATGCACGCTCCTCTCGGTGATGATTACTTCAATGTCATGCGCTCCATGTTAGAAAGAGAACGAAATTATACACCCGTTACTGCTAGTGTAGTTGATCGTAACGTACTAGCACGAGGTTCTCAAGAAAAAGTAGTAGATAACATCGTCCGCAAAGACAAAGAAGAAACCCCAGATTTAATTGTTCTTACTCCCACCTGCACTTCTAGCATTTTACAAGAAGACTTAGAAAACTTTGTCGAACGCGCTCAACTTGATGCTAAAGGTGATGTAATGTTGGCAGATGTTAACCATTACCGTGTTAATGAACTCCAAGCAGCGGACAACACTTTGCAGCAAATAGTTAAATATTATATTGAGAAGGCGAAAAAGAAAGGAGAACTGCCAGAGGGGAAAACAGAAAAACCTTCTGTGAATATTATTGGCGTTTCTACCCTTGGTTTCCACAACCAACACGACTGCACCGAATTAAAACGCTTGATGGCAGACTTAGGTATCGAAGTTAATGAAGTTATTCCTGAAGGTGCTTCCGTTCATAACTTAAAAAATCTACCTCGTGCTTGGTTTAATCTCACTCCCTATCGCGAACTGGGGATAATGACTGCTAAATATTTAGAGTCAGAGTTTGGAACCCCTTATATTGATATTACTCCTATGGGTGTGGTGGAAACTGCTCGTTGCATTCGTAAAATTCAGCAAGTGGTTAATGCTCAAGGTGCTAATGTTGACTATGAAGAATTTATTGATAATCAAACTTTGCACGTTTCTCAAGCTGCTTGGTTTTCTCGTTCCATTGACTGTCAAAATTTAACTGGTAAGAAGGCGGTGGTATTTGGCGATAATACCCATGCTGCTGCCATGACAAAAATTTTGGCACGGGAAATGGGTATTCATGTGGTTTGGGCAGGTACTTATTGTAAATATGATGCTGACTGGTTTAGGGAACAGGTGAGTGAATATTGTGATGAGGTTTTAATTACTGAGGATAATGGTGAGATTGGGGATGCGATCGCTCGTGTGGAACCTTCAGCGATTTTTGGCACGCAAATGGAGCGTCATGTTGGTAA
>NZ_CEZPJD010000106.1:0-5865 GCF_983059655.1 Okeania sp. | reverse complement strand
AGAGAACGTGGTTTTGAGCAGATTTCTTTGGAAGTTATGTATGCGGCGAAGGAAGCTGTGGGCGCTTAACGAAATCAGAAGTCAGAAGTCAAAAGTCAGAAGTTGTTTTTGTCACCGGGATTTGAGCAACCCAATCCTGTTTGATAATTGATTTTAGTTAACTTTAAGGTAGGTTTTGCCTACCTTTTTTTGTTTTTTATGGCACTTGTTTAGTAAATGTTCATTACAGCGGTTTTCATTTGGGTAGACCACAGTAAACATCTCCATAAAAGAGGGAGTAGGGAATACAAAAGAAGAAAAACAACTGTACTTCAGTAACTTGAGAAACGCTATACAATATATTAAACAATTCCTAAATCAATCTGGAGGTAATTATGTCAGAAAAATTGACTCTTCTGCCCCATGAATATCCAGACACCAGTAATATGATTCTGGAGGAGGAGACACGGAGACACGGAGACGCGGGGAGGGGGAGACATGCAGATAGATGGATGGGGGTTTTCTTTAATGAATAGAGCGAGTAGATTGAATTAGAGTTGTTGGGAATTAAGCTAAAAAAATGGCTAAAACCCTTATTGGTCAAAGTTTATAGCATTTTTCACGATTATAGAACTGAAAACCTTATTCTATAAGGTTTTGAGCATTATTCAATTTTTATTTCCCAACAACTCTATTAATTACTCAATTATCCAATCTCCGCGTCCCTGTGTCACCGCGTCTCCGTGTCCAATCTTAAAAACTTACCCTTGTAAGCACTCCTCCACTCCCCCACTCCCCTACTCCCCTACTCCCCTACTCCCCTACTCGCTGCCAAACTCGATCTAATAAACCTGGTGCTGCTGCATCAAACCATTCAATTTCTGGATATGCTCGAAACCAAGTTCGTTGTCGCTTGGCAAACTGACGAGTATGTAAAACTGTTGCTTCTATCGCCTCACTTAAACTAATATCCCCTGCCAAATATTGTTTCATCTCTGCATAACCTAATGTATCTAACAATGGTAACTCAGCACCATATTTTTCACACAAAAATTTGACTTCTTCCACTAACCCAACTTCCACCATTTTATTAGTCCGATGACGAATACGATCGCCCAAAACTTCCACATCACAATCTAATCCTATCTGCAAAATAGGATAATTTGGTGGGTTTTCTCCCTGCTGTTGGGAAATGGGTTTCCCACTCACATAAAAAACTTCCAATGCTCGCAACGTTCGTACTGCATCATTAGGATGAATTTTATCAGCAGCAATCCCATCAACTTGTTGTAACATTTCGTAACATTGTTTTTGACCTAAATCTGCTAGTTGCGATCGCAACTTTTCATTAGGCCCAACTCTAGGAATCTTCAAACCTTTAACTACTGCCTTAATATATAAACCCGTACCCCCCACTAATAAACTAGGAGATGCCACACCAGTTTTACTAATTAAATTTTGTGCCTGTTCTTGATATTCTGCTAGGGTTAAAATCTCCGTGGGTTCACAAATATCTACTAGGTAATGAGGTACTAATTCCCGTTCTTCTATAGTTGGTTTTGCCGTTCCGATGTTAAAATATTTATACACTTGACGAGAATCTGCACTAATAATCGCCGATCCTAGTCTCTGGCCTAAACCCAAAGCTAATCCAGATTTACCCGTAGCAGTAGGCCCACAAATAGTAATTAGAGAAAAGTCAAAATTCAAAAGTCAAAAGTCAAAAGTTAGACAAGTTATTGGTTTCTACATATTATTCTATCAAGAAATAATTCAGGTCAACTCTCCGTCGTTTCCCCTACCTGACTCCTTGTTAATTGAAGAAGTTAGAAATTTAATTTCTAATTGGGGATTCTCATCAACAACTAAAATTAGGCCGATGTTTTATATATTTGAGTCGGCATTCATCCCCACCTCACTTTAACAATTGATAATGAACAATGAACAAAGAATAATGGATAATTACCTATCCTTGAAAGAAGAGGATTGAACTTAAGGAAAATATTTTCTTTTTATTTTATTCATAATTCATAAATAATGAAGGAGGTCTTATACCAAATTCAGCAATTATCAATTATCAATTATCCATTATCCATTGAGAAGGGTGTCCCGATCCTTTTTTTAGGTCGAAACTTCTGTCTAAATTTTTGTTCATTCTGTCTCCTGACTCCTGAATCCCGACTTATGACTCCTGGGTACCTACATCCCCTAAATAAATTTCTCCTCAGAATAGCCCAGAGTCGCTTTTAAGGCTTTTATGTTATAATTTAGTAGAACTTTATCATTTTTTGACAAAAGTTGCGATTAAAGCCAGTATTAGGAGGGATATTGCTATGGCCAGCAGCGATTATGGCGCTGAACAAATACAAGTTCTTGAAGGTCTCGAAGCGGTACGCAAACGACCAGGAATGTATATCGGTTCCACAGGGCCTCGGGGACTACATCATCTAATCTACGAAGTTGTCGATAACTCGATCGATGAGGCGCTAGCTGGTTATTGCACCCACATCGAAGTCGATATGAATGAAGATGGTTCTATTAAAGTTACAGATGATGGCCGGGGTATTCCGGTGGATACCCATTCTAAAACAGGTAAGTCAGCTTTAGAAACAGTTATGACTGTTCTCCACGCTGGAGGTAAATTTGGTGGTGGTGGCTATAAAGTTTCTGGGGGATTACACGGAGTGGGAGTTTCAGTAGTCAACGCTCTGTCAGAGTGGGTAGAGGTAACGGTTTGGCGCGATAAAAAGACACATCTCCAACGTTATGAGCGTGGCAAACCTACTGATAACCTGAAATCTAAGTCTAATAAAGAAAAGCGGACAGGTACATCAGTACATTTTCTCCCCGATGAAGAAATTTTTACTACAGGTATAGAGTTTGACTACAGTACTGTTGTTGGCCGTCTGCGAGAGCTAGCATATTTGAATGCAGGTGTCAAGATTACGATAACAGACCACCGCCTGGAATTAATCAAAAGTGATGAACCACGAATTGAATCTTATTGTTATGAGGGTGGGATTAAGGAATATGTTATCTACATGAACCGGGAAAAGCAACCTTTGCACGAAGAGGTCATTTTTGTACAAGGGGAAAAGAATGATGTGCAAGTGGAAGTAGCTTTGCAATGGTGTGTGGATGCTTTTAGTGATAATGTTCTCGGTTTTGCCAATAATATTCGGACTATTGATGGTGGTACTCATTTGGAGGGGTTGAAAACTGTTTTAACTAGAACAATGAATGGTATTGCTCGTAAGCGGAATAAACTCAAAGAAGGTGATTCTAATTTGGGTGGTGAAAATGTCCGGGAAGGTTTGACGGCAGTTATTTCTGTAAAGGTTCCTGAACCAGAATTTGAAGGTCAAACAAAGACTAAGTTGGGCAATACTGAAGTTAGAGGTATTGTTGACTCTTTGGTAGGAGAAGTTTTAACTGAATATTTAGAGTTTAATCCTCAAATTGCTGATGCAGTTTTAGAGAAAGCTATTCAAGCTTTTAAAGCAGCAGAAGCAGCTCGTCGAGCGAGGGATTTAGTTAGGAGGAAATCAGTTTTAGAATCTTCTCCATTACCAGGAAAACTAGCCGATTGCAGTACGAAAAATCCTGAAGAATCCGAGATATATCTCGTTGAAGGGGACAGTGCCGGGGGTTGTTTTTTTAGTCAACAAAAAATTTCTTTGGCTGATGGACGTAATATTAGTTTGGCAGAAATAGTAGCCGAACAAGCTGAGGGTAAAGAACATTTTTGCTACACAATTAATGAGAAGGGATATGTGGCAGTTGAAAGGATAATTAATGCGAGGATGACGAAGCAAAATGCCACAGTTATTAAGATAACTTTGGATAATAATGAAACTATAATTTGTACTCCAGATCATCCTTTTATGCTCAGAGATGGTAGTTATAAACCAGCAGCTTTATTAACACCAAATGATGCTTTGATGCCTCTGTATCGAAAGTTATCTCAAAAGACAAAAACTGGTCAAGGATTAGATGGTTATGAAATGGTTTGGAATCCTAAAAAAGATAGTTGGATTTATACCCATTTATTAGCAGACTTTTATAACTTGAATGCAGGAGTATATAAGTCAGGAGATGGCAACCATCGTCATCATGTTGATTTTAATAAACTCAATAATAATCCTACCAATATTCAGCGACTTCCAGCAGAGGATCACTTAGTATTACACAGGGAACATCTTGAATTCACTTTGCATCGTCCCGATGTTAAAGAAAAAAGTCGTCAAGCTCATACAAATGATCAATTTCGGGCGAAGATGAAGGAACGAATGCAGGAACCTGAGACGCGAGAGATTTTGTCACAACAAGCTAAAGCACAGTGGGAAGTCGATGAGTATAAGGCTTTTATGGTTCAGAAATGGCGCGAGTTTTATGATGGCAATGAAGAGTATCGTGCAGAAAATCGCGAACAGTTAATGAAAGCACAGCAAGAATATTGGAGTAAAGCTGAGAATTGTCAAGCTCAAGCTGAACGAGTGCGGGATTATTTTGCGAATAACCCAGAAGCACGGGAGGCAGCTTCTGAAGTAGCAAAACAGCAATGGCAAGATGAAGATTTGTTGGAGTGGCGACGGCAAAAAACTAAGGAACAGTGGACTCCTGAATTTCGTGCCAAGCGTCGCGAGGCGTTAAATAAAACTTACTATCGCAAGACTCTTGAGGCGTTGCATAAGGTTTACCAGAGTTCTCGTTTCATAGATTTGGATTTGTATGATATTTATCGTCGTCGCGAGAAGGATAAGTCGATGTTGAAGTTTGAGACTTTCTGCGACCGCTATTTTGGAGGAGACGAATTTTTAGCGCGGGATGCCATTCGTAACTATAATCATCGGGTTGTTTCTATTGAACCTCTGGAAGAGCGACGGGATGTTTACGACATTGAAGTTCCCAATACTCACAACTTTGCCTTAGCTAGTGGAGTTTTTGTTCATAATAGTGCCAAACAAGGTCGCGATCGCCGTTTCCAAGCAATATTACCGTTGCGGGGTAAAATCATCAACATTGAAAAAACGGATGATGCTAGGATCTACAAAAATAATGAAATTCAATCAATGATTACAGCTTTAGGTCTGGGTATCAAAGGTGATGAGTTTGATGTTGCTCAACTACGCTATCATAAAGTAATTATTATGACTGACGCAGATGTTGATGGTGCCCACATCCGCACGTTGTTATTAACATTTTTCTACCGATATAAACGGGCGTTGGTTGACCAGGGTTATGTGTATATTGCTTGCCCTCCTTTGTATAAAGTGGAGCGTGGTAGGAATCATTACTATTGTTATAGCGATCGCGAACTCAACCAACTGGTTCAAAATGAGTTTCCTGCTAATGCTAACTATACTATCCAACGGTTTAAAGGTCTCGGTGAAATGATGCCAGCACAACTTTGGGATACGACAATGAACCCAGAAACACGGACTTTGAAGCAAGTAGAAATTGAAGATGCTGCGGAAGCAGACCGGATATTTACTGTATTGATGGGCGATCGGGTTGCTCCCCGGCGCGAGTTTATTGAAACTTATGGACCAAAATTGAATATTACTGATTTGGATATTTAATATTAATTAATAATGAATAATTAATAATTAATAATGGGTAATGAAAACTATCTCTAAGTTATCAATTATCAATTGGTAAAGAGGCTTTAGAGTTCTGGGGATTAATTATCCATTATCCATTGGTAAGGTTTTATCGTAGGGATTTGGTCTCCAAACCAAAGTTCTAAGGGGATTTGGAGACCAATATAATTTGATTTTTCTCAAGCTTGACGAAGGATTGTTTTAGGTTTATGATTAAAAGATTTTAATTAATAAAAGTAGTATAGTTTTTTCTCAAGAGGCTAATAAAAATGAAAACAAAACA
>NZ_CEZPJD010000105.1:0-15141 GCF_983059655.1 Okeania sp. | reverse complement strand
CTGTCGGCGGCGCGGGTTCCGACCGCTTGCATCTGTCGCCGACGCGGGGTCGCACCGCTGTTCCCTGTTCCCTGTTCCCTGTTCCCTGTTCCCTATAAACCTACTTTCATACCTTAATTCAGCAATGCCAGAATTTAAAGCAAGCTTTGATATTAGAATTTAATTCTGACTCAATTAGTAAAGCTTTTATATAAAACTAAAAAAAAGTAATAGCTGATGGCTGAATGCTTACGTTTAAGATTATCGCAGATAAATATGGAAACTATTAAAATTATTAAGATTAAACTTATAGATAGTGGTCAAAATGGGTTTCATGTGATTTTAAATTCAATCGGTGCTAACTTTGAGCCTATTGATGGTTTTTTACCATGTCTACCTGCTGAATTAGAAAAATCTTTTAATCAATGGCAATCAGCTTATTCTCAGTTAGAAGATGTGAGAAAAGTAGTAACTCGGATTAGTCCACAATCAGTAGTTAATTATTCTAGTAATGAGGAAAAAGAACAAGTTAAAATAAGTCTTAATCAATGGTTAGATAGTGGCGATATTAATTGGCAACCTGTACGGGATGAATTAATTTATGTGTTGACTTCTCTAAGAAACTCTGATTTAGAAATTCGCCTATTTTTGGATATTAAAAATCCTAATTTATGTCGCATTCCTTGGCAAGAATGGAATTTATTTCAGTCTCGTTTCCCTCAAACAGAAATTGCTATTCGAGTTCGAGGTAAAAGAAAGTTTAGACGGCTTCGTAAATCTTCAAAAGTAAGGATTATTGCCATAGTTGGTAAGAGTGATGGTATTAATACACAGTTAGATTTAGAAGTAATTCAAAAATTAAAAGAAAAGGGTGCAGAAGTAAGATTTTTACATCAACCAACACAAGAGATTTTATCTGACACTTTGCGCGAGGAACCTGGTTATCATATATTGATTTTTGCCGGGCATAGTTGTAGTAAAGAAGATGGTTCAATTGGTTGGATATATTTGAACGACCGGGATAAATTAAGTATTAAAGAGTTTAAAAATTCTTTGAGATATGCAATAGATAATGGGTTGCAGTTGGCAATATTTAATTCCTGTGATGGTTTGGGTTTAGCAAATCAGTTGGCCCAGCTTGGTTTATCACGAATTATTGTCATGCGAGAACCTGTTCCTGACCTGGTGGCAGTTAAATTTTTAGAGTATTTTTTTGCAGAATTTGCGAATAATAAATCTCTGTTTAAATCTATGAAAATAGCCCGAGGAAGATTAGAACATTTTGAGTCTCAATATCCAGGGGCAATGTGGTTACCTACTCTTTGTATTCAAGAAACAGCTTTGTCTCATCCTTTGAGCTGGCAGCAGTTAATTTCTCCCAATTTATGGCAGATATTTATCGATAAATTTAAACTTCCTTTAGGAGTAACAGCAGGAATTTTATTGGTAATTTTGGCAATCAATTTAGTCAGAAGTCAATTCACTGAAACTAAAATTATCGGAATACAACCAGCAATTTTACAAAATATTAGTCAGGGGGAAAAGTTGTTAATTTATTCCGAGAAAAATCCGGCAAAAGAAGAAGGAATTGAACAATTTTATAATGGTAACTTTTCTCAGGCGATCGCTCAATTTCGCCAGTCTCTCCAAGTCAAGAAAAATGACCCCGAAACTTTGATTTATTTGAATAATGCTATTGCTCAAAAAAAATCTGATACAAATATTGGGCAAAAGATAGAAATAGCAGTTAGTGTTCCTATTCGTCAGGAGTCAGATATTTCTCAGGAAATTTTGCGAGGAGTTGCTCAAGCTCAAAGCGAATTTAATTGTGGTTTACCGAAAATTTCTCTAGCTATTAAAAATCCTGAAAATCAACTAAATTGCTCTGGTAGTTTCAACGGTAAATTTTTAAAAGTTACTATTGCTGATGATGAATATCTGCCAGAAACTGCAGAAAAAATTGCTCAAGCTTTAGTAGCAAAGTCAGAAATTATTGCCGTTATTGGTCATTCTTCTAGTGATATGACTTTACAAGCAGGAGAAATTTATAACAAAGCCGAATTAGTAGTAATTTCTCCTACCAGTACTTCTATTCTTTTGAAAAATTTCGGCAAATTTGTGTTGAGAGTTGCACCAAACGATCGCCTAGCAGCTCAAGCTCTATTCAATTATTTGAATCAACAAAATTGGGCAGATAAAAAAATAGCAGTTGCCTATATACCTGGTAATAGTTATAGTGAGTCTTTAGCTAAAGAATTTAATAAACTATTGCCAGAAAAATTTGTATATAAGTGCAATATTTCATCCGGTAATTTTAGTGCCAGTGACTGTGTAGAAGAAGCACAAAATCGAGGGGCAGAAATAATGTTTTTAGTCCCGGCTACAGACAGAACCTTGAGTAATGTTATCGGCATAATTAATAATGCTAAAGGATTGAAATTATTAGGTGGAGATTCCATTTATAATCCCAGGGTATTAAAGGATGCTGGCCTACAAGCAGACCGAGCAAGTTTAACCCTTGCTATTCCTTGGCATCGCCACCCTAACTCCCAATTTAGTCAAACAGCTCAAAAGTTTTGGAATGCTGAAATTAATTGGCGTACTGCTACATCTTATGATGCCACTCAAACTATTACTAAAGCTGTAGATGAAATGATAGGTAACTATTCTCGTAAACAGTTACAAAGTATTTTATCTAGTCGTGATTTTTATCTAGAAGGAGTAACAGGAAAAATTAGATTTGGGGAGTTAGGCGATCGCCAGTTTCTCAAGAAGGATAAACCAGTATTAGTTCAGGTAAAACCTAATGCTAAATCTGGAAAATATGAATTTATGATCTTGGAGGAGGGAAGCTCAACAATTAATAATTAATAATTAATAATTAATAATTAAAATTACCTCTTATTTTCAAGGAGAGGATTGATTCAAAGGAAATTTTTTTCTTGTTTATCCCTTTAAAGGAGAGGCTTTAAACCTTATATATATCAATGAAAACCGCTATAATTATTCGGTAAGTAGCACAATTTTTGTATTACTTCTTCCTTCTTACTTCTTCCTTCTTACTTTTGATTTATAAATTTCTTACTTTTGACTTTTGACTTTTGACTTCTTCCTTCTTACTTCTTCCTTCTTACTTTTGGTTTATAAATTTCTTACCTTTGACTTTTGACTTTTGACTTATAACTTCCTTTTGACTTTTGACTTTTGACTTTTGAATTTTGACTTTCTTTAGGATGCCACTATGAGTATTGTTAAGATTAAACTTCTCGAAACTGAAGCTCCCGGGTTTCATGTAACTCTCACTGCCAACGATGGTAAATTTGATTCTATTGATGGCTTTCTACCAGCTTTACCACCAGAATTAGAATCATCATTAAGTAATTGGCAGTTAGCTTATAACCAACTAGAAAAAGTTCGTAACATTTCTACTAGAATTAGTCCCAAAAAAACTATTTCTTACTCTAGTTCAGAACAAAGAAAAATGGTAAAAACTCAGATTAATAAATGGCTAGATTCTGACGATGGTCGATGGCGACTAATCAGAGAAGAATTAATTTCTGTATTTAGCTCATTGCAAAACTCTGAGTCAGAAATTCGTGTATTTCTAGATGTAAAAAATCCTAAACTACGACGACTACCTTGGCAAGAATGGGGTTTATTAGCATCTCGATTTCCTCAAGCAGAAATTGCTATGAGAGTCAGAGGAAAAGGTGCATTAAAACCTTCCCTTAATTATGGAAAAATCAGAGTACTTTTAGTGGTAGGAAAAAGTGCAGGAATTAATACTGATTTAGACGTAGAAATAGTACAAAAATTACAGAAAAAAGGAGCAGAAATTATCTGTTTAAAACAGCCTAGCAGAGAAAAATTTGCTAATACACTAAGAGAAGAATCAGGTTATCATATCTTTATTTTCTCCGGTCATAGTCGCAGTGAAGAAGATGGTTCAATTGGCTGGATTTCTCTCAATGATAGTGATGAATTAAGCATTGATGAATTCAAGAATTCTCTCAGATATGTAATAGATAAAGGATTACAATTAGCAATATTTAATTCCT
Organism: Okeania sp.; assembly: GCF_983059655.1. NCBI lineage: Bacteria > Bacillati > Cyanobacteriota > Cyanophyceae > Oscillatoriales > Microcoleaceae > Okeania > Okeania sp. The sequence goes on along the minus strand of NZ_CEZPJD010000105.1, from coordinate 11,104 downwards.
GTGATGGTTTAGGACTAGCTAGTCAATTAGCTCAGTTAAGTTTGCCTCGTAGTATTGTCATGCGAGAACCCATACCTGATGAAGTAGCAGTTAAATTTTTAGAATATTTTTTTGAGGAATTTACTAAAAATAAATCCTTATTTAGTTCTGTTCATACTGCTAGAGAACGTCTGGAATATTTTGAATCTGATTATCCAGGAGCAATGTGGTTACCAACAATATGTATTCGAGAGTCAGCATTAGATAAACCTTTAACTTGGCAACAAATTACTGGCAACTTAATCAAGACTCCCCAAACTTCATTACTCAATAAAAGAATTTTCTTATTATTAGGAGCTATAGGTTTATTGATTATTAGTGGAGTAATTTTCTCGCTGATTAGTGGAGAAAAAACAACAGAAAAAGATGTAGTAAATTCTCCCTGTCCGCAACAACCAATCCAAAATAAACCCCCCACAGAAAATCAAATCAAATCTGTCAGATGTTTTGCTTATGTTCCTGATGTTCCTGATGGCAAATGGCTACATGGAGGCAGCACTACTTGGGCACCAATTCGCAGTAAAATTAATCCCAAAATTCAAGCAATCTTTCCAGAATTTAAGCTAAATTATAGACAACATCCAAGTTTACCTCCTGGTTCAGAAACAGGAATTAAAATGTTATTAGAAGGTCAAATTTCTTTTGCTGAATCTTCACGACCTGTGACAGATTATGAGTTACAACTCGCCAGAAATAGAGGCTTTCAACTCAAGCAAATTCCTATTGCTATGGATGGCATTGCTATAGTAGTTCATCCAGAACTTGATGTTGCAGGATTAACCTTAAAACAACTCCAAGAAATATATACTGGTCAGATTCAAAATTGGAGTGAAATAGGAGGACCTAATATGGAAATTATTCCCTATGCTCGTCCTTTTGATAGTGGTACAACTCTCTTCTTTCAAGAAAATATTTTGAACAACAAAAAATTTAGCGAAAATGTAGTTTCGATTCCTACTACTACTCAAGCTTTACGAGAAGTAACTGCAAATAAAGGAGGAATTTATTTTGGCACAGCTTCAGAAATTATTCCTCAGTGTAGCGTGAAACCTTTATCAATTGCCTATCAATCGGGAGGTACTTTTGTTCCTCCTTATAAAGGTGAATTAGTGCCACCAGAAAATTGTCCTGAACAGCGTAATCAACCGAATTTAGAAGTATTTGAAAATGGAACATATCCGATTTCAAGACGGTTATTTCTGATTGTGAAAAAAGATGGTTCTTTTGATGAAAAAGCTGGAGAAGCTTATGGAAAATTGCTGTTGACAGATGAAGGGCAAAAATTAATTGAAGAAACTGGATATAGTCCCATTCGTTAATGTTTTGAAGAAGGAAGAAGGAAAAAGTGGATAGTCCAGTCCAGTAGTGGATTGTTTCATCTTAAATGATGCAATAGAAAGTTGGCCTGAGATTGCTTTCCTACGGAATGCTACGCAAACACTGCCGTTTGCTATCGCAAAGCTGCGCTAACGCAATGACAAATCTAATGCACTATTTTAGGTGAAACAGTCCAGTAGGGTGCGTTAATGAAATGTATAGCTAAGAAAGAATTGGTTAGGACAGAGACTGATTATAAATCTTAGACTAGGAAATGTTTTTCCAACTGTTCCCTGTTCCCTGTTCCCTGTTCCCTGTTCCCTGTTCCCTGTTCCCTGTTCCCTATTCCCTGCTATAATACCAATTTGAAAAAAGTTCGTAATCATGCACTATTTTGGATGCGTATGTCTATGTCAATTATTTTTTTCAGCCCATCATAAGTAGGGCTTGCTGATTAAATTTCAAATAATTACCAGATAAAGGTAAGTGCCTTTTTAGGTATTGAAAAAGTACATGGTTTTCAGCTTTTCATGCTTAAAAAGGAGCGCATTTTTAGCCATAGTTGGGCAAAAAAATTCTCCCCTACTCCCCTACTCCCCTACTCCCCTACTCCCCTACTCCCCTACTCCCCTACTCCCCCGCTCCCCTACTCCTTAAAAAAGACTTTTTCAGCAAACCCTAAGTAGGATACTTAAAAGGAGCAGTTTTGGCAAGAGCGGTTGCCTGGAGAATAGTAACAGCAGAAAAAATTGACCGATTTGTGAATTACACCTGTATCAAATTGGTACAATTATGATATAGTAGGAAATAACTAAACTAAAAAATAAATGTATAGTCCATGTTTACTTACGAGCAGGTACTAAACCAAGTATATAATCTTTCTACTGCAGATCGACTGAGATTACTAGAAGCATTGCAACAGATGGTTGATGAGGAGGTAGAAGTAGAAGGAGATTCCGAGGTTATTCCTGTTTCTGAAATAAATGAAAGTGAATTAGCTTGGCAAGATTATTTGGCAGGTCGCGATCGCGGCATTTCCTCAAAAGAATTAAAATTGAAGCTTTTTGGAGAAAAAATTGACTGACTATATTCTTTTGAAAGCTGCACAACGATATTTATAAAGGATGCAACCAGACGACCAATTACGAATAATTAAAGCTTTGGATACTCTGGTTGTAGATGCTACTGGTCTTGATATTAAAGCGCTTAAAGGTCGTCCTGAGTTACGGTTGCGAGTGGGAAAATATCGGGTTTTGTTTATGGAAGATCGAGAAAACCAAGTATATGTTGTGACTACTATTGCTTCTCGTGGCGATGTGTATAAGTGATAAATTTTTGATGGGCGATCGCTTAGAGGTTTTGGGAGGAAATGAGGAGCGATCGCTCTTCTATGCAGATGACTCCTTTTTAGAGAATAAGGTTTTACCATCAATATTGGCAAAAGCAGTCCAGTAGGGTGCGTTACATTTCATTAACGCACCTCCCAAAATATTTCGGTGCGTTACGCTGCGCTAACACACCCTACTAGACTTTTGACTTTTGAATTTCCTCAAGCAATTCCTGACATTCTTTCAATTCTGGCAGTCCTAATTCTGTGAAAATAGCGATCGCCTCATCGCAATACTGTCGTGCTGCATCTAAATTTCCTAATTTTTGATGGGTGAGTGCCAAATTCTTGAGAGCTTCAGCCTCAATTGCCCGATTACCAATTTTCCTACAAATTTCTAATGCCAGTTGTAAATTTTCTAGAGCTGTCGAATACTGCTGAATATTTATGAAAGTTTCTCCTAAATTAGCAAGCGCTGTCGCTTCTTCTAGTGGAGCTTTTATTGAGCGGGCAATAGCCAAATGTTGTTGATGGTATCCAATCGCTAGCTCATAGTTTCCTGTGGAGTTATAAACAAAACCCAGATTTCCTAAAGCGCTGCCTTCCCCATATTGATTGCCTATTTTCCGTGCAATGGTTAAGGACTGCTCATAGTAATTAATTGCTTTGTCATACTCTTTCAAAGATTCATACCCATTTCCTAGACCAAGAAGTGCATTTTCTTCATCGACTGGACTACCGATTGCTTGTGCAATATCTAGCCATTGCTGGTAATAACCGATTGCTTGATGATAGTTTCCTAGAAAACACTGGAGGTTGCCTAGACCACCAAGTGCTTTTGCTTCTCCTACAGGATTTCCTATTGACTGGGCAAGAATTAAGCTCCGTTGATAGTAATCGTTTGCTTGCCCATAGCTTCCTTGAGACTCATAAATCATACCAATATTGGCCAGCGCTCTGACTTCTCCTGCGCGATCGCCTATTTCTTGTACTATTGCTAACTGTTGCCTAAGATAATCAATTGCGTTGGGATAATCTCCTAAGTAATAATGGTTAAGACCTAAATTTCCCAAAGCTCTTGCTTCGCTGGCACGATCCCCAATTTCTTTAGCAATTTCCAAATCCTGATTCAGGTAATTAATTGCTTTATCATAGTTTACCATATTAGAGTAAACATTACCCAAATTTCCCAAGGTTGTTCCTTCTCCTTCGCGATCGCCAATCTCTCTAGCAATCTGTAAATACTGGTTTAGATAATCAATTGCCTGGTTATATTTTCCTGTCATACCGTAGTTAACACCAAGGCCACTCAGTGCTTTACCTTCTCCACTACGATCACCAATTTCCCTAGCAATATCTAAATGCTGTTGAAAAAATGTCATTGCCTGATGGTATTGTGCTAGAGACTGATAAGCATAACCCAAATTACCTAGTGCTGCTCCTTCTTCAGTAGGATCTTTGATTTCCTGTGCGATGCTCAAACACTTGTGATTATATTTTATTGCTTTAGAATAGTCGGCTAGGGAGTGGTAAACATTTGCCAAATTACCTAGTGCTTTCATCTCCCCAGCACGATCATGTATTGACTGTGTAATTCCTAATGCTTGTTCGTGGTAATCAATTGCTTGGTGATACTCTCCTATATGGCGTTTAGCCCCTCCTAAACCGTCTAAACAGGTAACTTCTATCCAAGGATTTAACTTGCCCAAAAGTCTATTATACATTTCAATTTGTTCCTGATAGTAGCCCCAAATGCCGAGTTGATTGTGTAATTGGTTGACAGGTATTTGGAGTCTAAGGATTTGGCAGGCTTTTTCCCAGTCTTCTACTTCACCAAGATGATAAAATGACTCTAGATAACCTTTCACTATTTCTAAATTATCATTTAGTTCTTGAGGACATTTGTACTTAATCAACCAATTAATTACTGCCCGATATTGACGACGCTTGGAAAGGGGATTGATTGACATCAGTGCATCTGGGTCAAGCTCTAACAATTCTAAAACAGACTCAGCAGTAGGCAAAATAACTTCACCCTGGGTATTATTATTTTCAGTATTAACCATCTTCCTCATCCAATTTTTTTAAATGTTCAAGTGACACACTACGGATTAAATTATGTTGTCTCAGGAGAAACTCTCCACTGCTTTCATCAACTCCTACTTCCTCAAGCAAAAAGCGATCGCCCAAAGTCAACAATGCCACTTCTTGCTCATCCACACTACAATCCCAATCTTCCAAATTACCTAACCAAAAACTCTCTGGCACTTCACACCTAAATATTGCAGCAGTACAAATTAACCGATAAGCATTAAGAGGCAACCGTGAAAAAGCCTTATCAAGTCGCGCTCGGACACTTTTCCGCAACTGACGGGTATATCTGTCTAGCTGAAATTTATCATCAGCACCAGCAGTTATCCCCTTAGTTTTTGCTTCCTCAATTGCCTTTTCCACTTCTTCAATTTCATTACCATACCTTTTCCAATAAGCTACCACATTACCATTAAAAGGTTTGCTGCCAATTTCTCCCCCAATTACCCGCAACGCCAAAGGATGACCCTCGTAAGCATTACCAATACGTTGTAAATAGGGTAGGTTAGGAGAATTTTCCTGAACCTCCAACCCAGTTTTCTCGAATAACTGCAACTGCTCCGACTCCCTCAAACCAGTTAAAGGTTTAGACTCCCAGAAATTATGATAACGTTCGGGAATTTGCCCAGGGAAATCTTGGGAAGTCAAGATGATGCGACTTTGACATTCTGGAGAAGCCAAAAATTGCTCAAAAAATCTCACCCACAATTCATCCTGAAAATCACTCCATCCCTCATCCTCATTTCCCACCAAAATCTTTTCCAGAGAATCAATAATTATCAAATACGGATGTTGTCGCAAACGATTAACTAATTTATAGAGTAACCTTTCTACATCTTTATAATCATCTTCAGTGAGAGACGTTCCCCACTTGTGCAACCACCGGATAGCAACACTACGAAAATCTTTAGTTTCTTGCTCATTATCAAAATTTTCCTGGCGAAACTTACTCCAGTCTCCCTGCAAAAATTCTTGGTGTAGCTCCACCGCCAACTTTTCTGCCAAAGCAGTCTTACCAATACCACTAATACCAACCAGAATAAGTAAGCGACAAGACTCTTTAAGTTTGGTAGTTAATTTAGCTATGAGGTTTTCTCTACCCACCCAAGCATCATCATAAGCAAAAAATTCTACTGTTGAATTTTGGGATGAGGGAGGAGTCTCGTCCACAATTTCTTCCCAGTTAATTTTTACAGTCTGGCAAATATTAATAAAAGTCTCTTGCTCAATAGGAAGACTGCGCCAAAAACGTTTTAAAGTTGCTGGTGAAGTTAGTGCTAATCCGCACCAAGCACCCTCTGCTTTTCTCCAACCTTTCTTTCTTCTAGCTGCATCAATTTTTTGCAACCCCTCTTTAGAAGCTCTGAGAGTAACCGCCATATTATTTCTCCAAAATAAATTTTTTTCGGCTCAGTTATAGCTCACTTTTTTTCAAGCTAGAAATGGTGAGCTAAAACTCTGCTTTGAGTAGAAAAATTTCATGTTCAGATAGAAATGTCAGTCATAATACTATCAAGGAAAAAATAGAATGTTTCCAAAACAAAACACGGTTTGCACCAGTCAACCTAGCACAAATATCTTGCCCATAGATCCCACTCCTTTATTAGAGAATGGAAATAGTCTAACCGCTATTATTATAGCAGTTGCTTTTTTGTTGTGGGTATTACGTCCAGTCTTGACTCGGGTAACAGAAGCTAAATTTAATTCACGGAAGAGTCAGGATAGTGATGAAGATAAATCTTTATAACTTAAAGGTAGTATTACCAGCAGAAAATCGAAATCATCAGTTGGAAATCACTTTATAGCGCTTTTCACATGGATAGACTACAGTTAGTATAGCCAACCCAAAAGCATTTTTCTATCCCCTACTCCCTACTCCCTACTCCCTACTCTAAGTGCCAAAATAATTTTGTGGTCTACTCAAATGAAAAGCGCTGTAATATATGATTCTGACATGGAAAAAGTTAAAAAATTAGCTAATGTTGTGGCTGATTTTATCGATAAACCCTATCAAGAACTGTAAAATGAGTAATCATCTTTTTTAAGAGTTTGAGTGAGTTTAGTAGAATGGAAATGTCTATACATTTAAAATATTAAGTTTTGTAAACAATGCCGACAAAATCTGTAAAATAGCCATGTTTGATTGATGAATAATAGAGTAAGGCGCTTTGAGTTCTTACGATTTATTCCTAGCTAGATCGAATTTTGCATAATTTTCCAGACACTAGCTGATTAATAAGTATAAAGAAAAAATAGACACTTAATATATGACGTCAATTATTAGAGTGCCTATAGAAAATTACATCAATCTCAAATAGGTGAAATATGATGATGAAAATAGGCGAAATTCTAATCCGCAGACAATTAATTTCTCAAGATCAATTAAATCAAGCAATAGATATTCAGGCTTCATGTCGTAAAAAAATTGGTGAGCTTTTATTATTTCAAGGTTGGATTAGAGAGGATGATTTAGAATCAGCTCTGAGAGAACAATATTGGCGAGAAAATGGTTATTGGGTAATTGATTAAGCAAGAAGCAAGAAGGAAGAAGAAAGAAAGAAGAAGGAAGGAGGCAGAAGGAAAGAAAAGGTTTTTATCACTGATTATCCGGACATGATATTAGTCATCTTTAGATGACTTATGCTATGCAGCCCAGAAATTTATTTCTTGGCTTGGCGGATGACATGGTTGCCAAGCTAAGTTCGCTAAAGTGGATACCAGATAAGGACAAATCTGGCGTTGTCTTAATTTTAAGCTTTTGATATATCCTAATCTTTCCTTAGATTGTTATATACATTTTAGATGAAAGATAGAAAATAAATTGTCCCGACTAAACAATAAATCTTAATTTGCATAAAATTTGAAATTGTAGCTGATTAATTAATAGAAGCAAAAGCTGATTATTCATTAAGGCATTCCACGGGATGCCTTTTTTTTTGCATAAATTGCATAAATAGGGAAAAAAAGGCTGATTAATAAATATATAGCACTATGCAAATAGGTTAGGACATCGACTCAGATGATTCATATCGCGAGCAAGATGCTCGCACTAATTTTCCTAACCAACCTAAAGCGTAGCGCTATAGTTCAATTACTATCCCATAAAAATGAAAATCAACTGGCACAAAATCAGTCTAATTCCCAGTTTAGGACTTCTGTTTCTGGGAGCTTGTACTACAGCTAATAATTCCTCAAATACTTCAGGGTTGGAAGTCAAATTTTTAGTTGGCAGTGCTTTAGAAAAATTCTGTAACCAAGCTGCGACTCAACTAAACCAACAACAACCAAAACTTGATAATGGTAAATCTTTTTACCTAAAATGCGAAGCGAAAGGTAGTGGAGATGTAGTCAAAGATATCGTTTCTTTATCCCAAAAACTCAAAAGTGGAAGCATCCAACCAGACTCCCCAGAATTTCCCACCCTAATTTCCGTAGATGGAGAAATTTATCATTCCCAACTCTTATACCAAATGAATCAAATCTATCCCGGACAAAACTATATTCCTCAAATCACTGATGCCCCTTTGTTGGCAAATAGTCCCATGGTATTTATGGCATCACAAGAAATAGCAGCAGGATTACGGAAACAACCAGATATATATCGCTCCCTAGTCAGTGCGAAAACTCACCAAGACCTAGATCCTAATAGTCCTCAACTGCCAATACATTATGTTCACACTGCTCCCACTCGTTCCAATTCTGGTCTACAAACCTTGGTAGCTCAGTTTGCCTCTGTTGCCAATAAACGCCCCGAACAACTCACTGTTGCTAGCGTAAAACAATATCAATTCCAAGTCCAAAAAATTCAGAGCAAAGTCACTCGCTACGGGGTTTCCACCAGTTCCCTAGCTGAAGATATGGTGAAAAATGGTCCGTTCTGGGCATCGATCGCTTCTGTTTATGAGTCTTCTGTAATTGAGGCAAATACTGATAGTACTCAAACTCGCTATGAGGCAATTTATCCCAGTTCTACTTTTACTTCTAATATGAGGGCAATTTTACCAACGGCACCTTGGGTGAGCGAGGATGAGAAAGAAGCAGCAGAAAAAGTCATTGAATATTTGCGATCACCAGCCACCCAAAAAATTCTGACAGACTTAGGTCTCAGGCCAGGAATACCGGGAGTTTCTTTGGGAGCAAAATTTTCTACCCAATACGGAGTAGATCCCAATGCTCAATATGATTCTCTGCGGACTCCTCAACCAGAAGTAGTTAATGCCATGATTAAGTCTTGGCAAGAATTTGCGAAGAAACCATCTCAGGTGGTTTTGGTAGTTGACTCTTCTGGGTCTATGAGCGGTGAAAAGTTACCTGCTGTTCAGAATACTTTGCGCTACTATCTTGAGGGTTTAGGACCAAAAGAAGAAATTGCTCTCATTGATTTTGACTCTAAAATTAAAGCTCCGGTTTGGGTTGATGGTACTACTGAAGGTCGCGCTCGCGGTATGCAGTTTATTAGTAGTTTGAAAGCGGATGGTGGTACGAAACTTTATGATGCTGCTTTGAATGCGAGAAATTTATTACAGGAAAATCTGCGTTCTGATGCTATTAATGCTGTAGTTATTTTAACTGATGGGGAAGATTCTGGTTCTCAAACTTCTCTCAAACAACTTAAAGATAATCTGAAAAACAGTGGATTTGATTCTGACAAAAGGATTGCTTTTTTTACTGTTGGTTATGGGAAAAAGGGAGAATTTGATGCTGGAGTCTTGAAACAAATCGCTAGTTTAAATGGTGGTTATTATCGTCAGGGAGACCCAGAAAGTATTGTTAATTTAATGTCAGATCTACAAACAGAATTTTAATTTTTATCTGGAGGGAAATATGAAATTAGTTAATCCGTTTGATTATCCTATATCTATATTAATAGGTGGATTTTTGTTAATAGCTGGTGTCCGGTTTGTGAGGTTGCCAAATTTTGTAGTTTTACCTGCTACGGCGGTTGTTTCTGTGGCAAGTGCTGCTGTGTTGAAATCTCAAGAACCCGATCCAGAAAAGTTGGCAAGAAAACAGTTAGAACAAGAATTGGAAATTATTTCTGGACTAGCAAAAAATTTGGCAGAGAAAGCTGAAGTTTTGCGGCAAGAAGCTAATCAATTGTTAGGTGGTGAAGCTTTTCAAATGGAATTATTAGTAACAGTTCAATCAGTTTGCGATCGCGCCATTGAACTGCCTCAGAAAATTACAGAAATGTCTCGAGAATTACCGAATAATGAGGCGTTATTATCTGTGGAGGATTTGGAAAGACAACTATTAGCAGTTAAGAGTAAGCAAAGGTCAACATCTGATATTACTCAACAGCACTTAAAACAATTAGCTGCGAGTTTAGAACGAAATATTCAGTTAGCAAAAGCTGGAAAAGATACTCGACAAGCAAAAATTTTTAGTCTACATACTATGGTTCAAGATGCGGCTGGATTATTGCAAGAACTAGAGAATAAATTGCGGAATGCTAATTTGAATGATTTGGCAGAAATTCAAGAATTACGTAGTTTAAGTGATGAATTAAATAGCTATCAAAATAATATGAAAATATTTCTTTGATAAGAAGGAAGGAAGGAAGAAGAAGAAATAAAAAGGAAAAGTATTACGTTTTCTGAGTTTTATAGCTTCTCTATCTGTCTGCACCCTTTGCTTCTACTGCTGTACTTAGTCACTAATCTTTCACAGTTGAAAAAGTGCTGAATTATGAATACTATAGGTAGATTTATTTGATGGTCCCTCTAAAAAGAATTAAGTTTGCATAAATCATTAAATTCTTTCTGATATATTTATAAGTACCAGAAAGAAAATTATGAAAAATAAACTTGATTCTCTTTTGTTGGTAGTACTTTTCACAACAACTATGACTTTTTTACGAGAGGAAAAAATACTAATAAATAAATTAAATGATAGTTTGTCTCAATCTGAAATAACTATTATTCAAAAACAAAAAAATCATCAAGAGGACGAACAACCACCTATTCCATATAAAGATGGTGGCAGTCGTTAAAATTAATTAGCAGAAGGAAGAAGGAGAAATAAGGCGTTTATTGATCTAGATAGAAGGTTAATTATAAGTAGTAATGGCAGTTGCTAGCTGTTGCCTGTTGCCTGTTGCCTGTTGCCTGTTGCCTGTTCCCTGTTAACTGAATTGACATTAGGAGAATATTCAACCATGACAATTACAAATCAAAAATCTATCAAAAATCGTCGCATTTTTTCTGGAATACTTACTTGCATAGCTTTAGCTTTAGCTTATGCTCCAATTCCAGGATTAAATCAAAAAATCATAATAGTTAGTGGCACAGAATTTGCCGAACCACTCCAACAAATAGAAACTCAATTTGA
>NZ_CEZPJD010000104.1:11159-15199 GCF_983059655.1 Okeania sp. | reverse complement strand
GTTTGTAGTTGGTAATTTTAGAGGTTGTCTGAGAAGTCTCATTTGCTACATCACTCGCCCCCGCGCATCCCCCAATTTTGGGGGACTAGAGCAAGCAAATTGATTCTTTTTCCCCCCAAAGTTGGCTTGCTCGGGGGGCAAATTTCCCCGCCCCCTAAATCCCCCAATTTTGGGGGACTAGAGCAAGCAAATTGATTCTTTTTCCCCCCAAAGTTGGCTTGCTCGGGGGGCAAATTTCAGTATCAAAAAACTTTTCATATATCCTTTGATAGTTGTATTGTTTCTTCTTTGTAAGTGTGAATGGCTATTCATCCCTACGGGGGATCTAATTATTAACTGCAATATTTCTATCTGAATAGAGCGATCAAAAATAAGCCAGCCAATATTAGACAACCGGACACCAAGTATGTTGACGAATCTCTAGAGGATGAAAAGCAGGTACAATTCTATCCTTCGGTACTCCAGCATCAACAAGTTCACCTGTAATACCATTTTCTATATCATCGTAGTGAATCCAAATTTTATCATTGCGGATTTCAGCATGGACAATAGTACCATATACACGGCGACTATCTTCCCATCCTTTATAGACTAATAGAAAATGGTTACCATCTCTACTAATACTCACGTATGTCTTCATATTATTATAGTGGTAAGGAAGAAGGGTGTAGTCTTGCCAGATGTTTCTGAGTGTTTCACGCCACTTTTCCAGATCTAAGAGTTGACTTGTGGTTTCCATTGAATAATTTTTTTAATTTGGATATTAATTTGGATAGGGGTGAATGGCTATTTTGCTCGGCAAGGTGTTTACGTAATTTTGCAGGAAAACATAATGTGTAATTAACTATGATGTTTGTATCTCAATAGAGCGATCGCTGTCATTGCTACCATTGCCATTGTACTAGGTTCAGGAACTGGCTTCGGTTCGGCAGGTGGAGTTGGCTTAGGCAATAACTTAGCATTGATACTAGAATTAAAAATGTTATCCGCTGGATTCAAAAATGCACCAGTAATTCCTGCCCCTACTTCCGCAGCAAATAGAGCAATAGGTTCATCTCCCCCTGTAGAATTAATCGTCCGAGTTGCCACGGCATTCCTAGCAGAAAAAGCTCTGGCAATAGTCGTGTCAAAATTAACAGGAGAATATTCCGTAACCCGATAAGAATCTTCAGCAAATAATCGGTTGGAGGTATCTACACCAGTATTTTGCTCAAAAATCCGGAAGTCAGCATCAGGATCTTCACTGATAGGTGTGCGAACAATATTTGCTGTTCCGAAACCATACTCATTTCCAGAATCAGGGGTGCCAATAGGGTTGCCATTAACATCCAGGAGATTCCAATTGAAAGAAATGAGTTCTCCTTCGTCGAAATCATCTACTGTGATTACGAAGCCATCCAAAACATTATTACTATCATCAATGGTCTCCCAGTCAGCAATTTCAGGAGTACCAAAGAAAGGGTTGGAGTGCCCGACAACTTCACAACCAGGAACTAAAGCGCAAGCATCGGGAGTGTTGTTTGGTCCAACACCAAGCAAGTCCAGGTTTGGTATTGGTCCGTTGACAGAAGTATTATAGTCAAATTGACTGGCATCCCATTGAATTGCTGTTTTAGTTGATTGCACTACTTTACTACTATTGGCCAATAGTAGATTTCCTGGTAGGGGTTCTGCATTAGGGCCGTTAGGGCGACCATTATTATCAACTCCTGCACCTGCAAAAGAGGGTGCTGCATCATCAGTGACAAAGATATTTGTTCCTTCTGTCATGGCAATACGAACCCCAGCAGCAGGTTGGTCTGACCAGTTGAGAACTTCAAAAGCCAGTTGAAATTTATCTCCTTCTGGATCGTCTTCCACGGCCTTAATATCAGTGAATCGGAAGTGGTAGACTGGAGGTTGTTTTGTTTCAGGTGTCTGCTGTTGCTGAATATCTCGGACGTTGATGTCAATAAATGCGTTCGTGAAAGAGGTTGTAGTTAAACCACCAGTTCGTAGTTGGTTCAAGTTCCATGCTGCACCACCATTGACAAGAGCTAGGTCTACATAATCTGGTTTAGTATTCTCAAAACTACTGGTAACGACACCATTTAGGGATGGAAGTTGGGTCGTTGTGTATCCACCTCTACCGTCAGCAATATAAGCATTTGCTTCAGAGTTGACTCCAATAGCATTATTTACAAAGTTGGCGTTGATTATAGCATTCAATAAGATATCATCTTCAGTGTTTTCAGTTCCTCGCTGTAACCCTGTTAGGATATCGTTGAAATTGAGACTAAAGTTGCCATTATCTCGATCTTCGTCTGTCACTAGGATGAAACTAACAGCAGCATCTTCCCGAAAGCTATAGTTATTCAGAGCAAAGTCAATGGCAGAATAACCGTCTTCAAACCTGCCAGATACGAGTAAGTTATTAGTTACAGTGGCAAATTCAGCAGAAGTACCAAAATTGGCTCCACCTACAGGTACAGATCGCCCCAAGTAATCCGAACGATCGCTACCAAATCCAACAAGACCAAAGCGTTGGCCTGTGAGACCTTGGGTTTGCAGAACTGCATCTAGCTGCGGAATCATAGTACTGATCCATTGTTGCTCGCCCAACATAGAATTGGATTCATCAATTATAACGACTACATCAGCGCTTTGTAAGGTGGCGGCGGTTGCAGCAGGAGTTCCTGCAATCAGTAAAGCTAGGTGAAAAGTCCCAATCTGTAAGTATGGGTCTTTTAGGTTCATTAGTTTTGTCCTTTTTAGGTTTAAATGTAGGGGTGTTTTGAAAATCCTTACATATATATGATTAACTACGACGTTGACGTTTGTGACCAAGTAAAGCGATCGCTCCTAAACCCACTATTGCGACTGTGCTTGTTGGTTCGGGGACTTTTTCTGGTTCACTCCCCAAAGTGTCACCGTCAGCTTCGGAGGCAGTGACAATAGTAACGGCATAACCAGGACGAGAACCGGCATCATTAATGGATAAATAACCAGGGATATTTTTGTCGAAAGCAGCATGAGCAGATGTATTCCAGTTACTCAAACCTGCGGTTGTTAATCCTTCGTTTACTGGAAAGTCCGAGCTTTCTACAGGAATAACTACATTTTGTTCTCCAAGAGAGAAAACATAGCCTTCTAATTCATCTTTCAAAAAAGAGCGATCGTTTAGCCACCAGTTATAACCAGCCAAAGCAACAATACCCATGCCGTCTCCACTGCCTGCCCAGTTAACAGCATTGACTAAGAAACCTAGAGGACCGTCAGGACGAGGCCCGGGGCTGGAAAAATAGTGACCGTCTGCATCTTGACCGCTTAAGAAAGTGCGGTTGCCCCTGGCTGCTGCGATCGCCTCTTTATTATTGAAAATTGTGGTAGTGTCGCCTCCACGAGTTCCGATCGCCAAAACATCATAATCAGAAAAGTTAGGTGTAGGGTCTTGGGGATTCCAAATAGTGAGATTCCAATCTAAACTGCCATCTCCTTCTGGGTCAAATGTTGGTGCTAGAGGAGCTAAATCTGATATTTTAGTATTGTAATGAGTATTACCATGCCACAGAACATTGAGGGATGCAGCATTAGCAACAGAGGCTGAAAACAGACCGAAAGTAGTAACAACAGCTAAGATTGCTTGATTGATGAGACGATGTTTTTGATTACTCATAATTATCTCCATGATGAACAAAATAGTCAGATGTAGGTGGGATTGAGCGACAGTCCAACTCAACAAAAAAATAGACATCTCTGTAAAAATGCGGTTATTGGTATTATTTATAACTAATGCAGATCTATAACAGAGAAATCAAAGCATTGTCGTTCTTCGACAAAAAATGTAGGGACGTTTCATGTTGCGGAGCAAAACAGCGATTCGCCCCTACATATCTGTAATTAACTACGACGTTGACGTTTGTAACCAAATAAGGCCATCGCTGTTAAACCTATCATTGCCATTGTGCTTGGTTCAGGCACAGACTCTGGTTGTGTGCCACCAGTGCCACCACCAGTGTTGCCTCCACCACCAGTGTTGCCTCCACCACCAGTGTTGCCTC
>NZ_CEZPJD010000104.1:0-11059 GCF_983059655.1 Okeania sp. | reverse complement strand
ACCAGTGTTGCCTCCACCACCAGTGTTGCCTCCACCACCAGTGTTGCCTCCACCACCAGTGTTGCCTCCACCAGTGCCGTAATCAACTAACTGAGCATTAACAGTAGAACCAAAAATATTATCCTCTGGGTTGAGAAACTGACCAGCGATACCTGCACCAAACTCTGCTGCAAACTTAGCAATAAGTTCACCATCAGTCGCAGCAGCAGTATCAGTCGCCACCTCATTCAAAGCAGAAAGACCGCCACTAATTTGTGTGTCATAATCAACAGGAGAAAATTCCGTAACCATGTGAGAATTTTCGGCGAATATTCGGTTGGAGCGTTCAACACCAGTATTCTGCTCAAAGATCCGGAAGTCGGCATCAGGGTCTCCGTTGATAGGTATACGAGCAATATTCACCGCACCGAAACCATAATCATTCCCAATACCACCAGGCAGACCAATAGGGTTGCCATTAACATCCAGGAGATTCCAGTTAAAAGATAGTACCTCTCCCTCGTCCATGTCGTCTACTGTAATGACAAAACCATCAAGGACATTATTACCGTTATCAACAGTCTCCCAGTCAGCAACTACAGGGTTGGTAGGTCCTTGGAGTTGGCAACCAGGAACTAAGGCACAACCACCAGGAGTATTTCTCGGTCCAACACCAAGCAAGTCACGGTTTGGTATCGGTCCACTAGACAGGGTATTAAAGTCTGACTGAACAGCATCCCATTGAATAGCAGTTTCAGTTGATTGCACTACGCTACCAGTGTTAATAAATTGTTGATTTCCTGGTAAAGGATCTCCATCAGGACCGTTAGGACGACCGTTACCGTCAATTCCTGCGCCGGCAAAAGAGGGTGCTGCACCCTCAGTGACAAAGGTGTTTGTTCCTTCTGTGAGGGCAATACGAACGCCAGCAGCAGGTTGGTTAGACCAGTTGAGAACTTCAAAGGCTAGTTGAAATTTATCTCCTTCTGGGTCGTCTTCTACTGCTTTAATATCAGTGAACCGGAAACAGAAGACTGGAGGCAATACCGTTAGAGGTGGTGGCGCGGGTGGTGGGTCTGCTAGGGCGGCTTTGACTCCGATGCCACAAGTAGAAGCGATCGCTACTAATACTGCTTGACTTAAACTATTTAAGCGATGAATGGGAATTTGAGTAATTCTGATTTTTCTGAGTGACATTTGTTGTTCCTCATCAGTATGTCTGAAGCGGTGAGGAGCTATAAAAACTAGCCTCTCTTTTCTGCTTCTAATTAACTCTTTAGGAGGGAAACTCAAAATTATGCAAAAGTAGTCAAATATTTTAGATAATCATTTGTTATTTTTTTGACAAGTAAGATGAAATCCGGTTATACAGTCGTTGCACTTTCTACCAATGCAGATATAAAATGCCGAAATATTCCAAGATTTTCCCACTCTCATCTTTTAACTACTAATGTTTCTCAGTGATATTTGTTATTCCTAATGAGTATGTCTGAAGCTGTAAAAAGTAGTTTCTCTTTTTTGCTTCTAATTAACTCTTTAGGAGGAAAACTCAGAATTATGCAAAAGTAGTGAAATATTTTAGATAATTGTTTATTATGTATTTTCACAATTCATATAAATAGGACTTGCGTATAATACCAATTTCCTTCCTGCCTTCTACCTTCTTCAATCACAATATTGGTCTAATTCCTGTTGTATATCCTCTGATGAAATAGATGATAATTCAGGCAATATATCGCTTATAAATTCCTGAATATAAGCTTCACATTTCATTCTGTACAGCTTACTATTTGTTATATATATAATTTCTGCATAAGATTTAATAGTTGGATTCTTAGTTAAAGCTACTTGAATTGCTATTTCATCATTAATAAATGGTATGCCATAGAAATAGTTTTGTGTTTTGTGTGAAAAACCAAGTATATTCAAAATAAAATCATTATTATTGAGTTGATCTTTTGGTGGAAAAGATTCAAACTGATTTAAGTTATTTTTAAACTGATTATCTTCAATATAGTTACTAATTTGTTCATCCGTGACGGCCTTTATGTAAGTAATCCCTTCAACTTGTTTTGCTTTGCTCACTTGATTTAAAAATGCAACTAAACCAATAGATGACAAAATTCCAATAATAATAATCACGACTAACAACTCAATTAAAGTAAATCCTTGAGTGCTTTTTCGGTTGTTTAAACGCTGTAAAAAAAAACGAGATAAATTATTCATTGTTCCTGTAATTTAATCGGTATAAAAAATGTTCCATCTCAACACTATTGCCAAATCTTTCTTTAATCTCCCCTACTCTCTGTACGGACGTTGCATGCAACGTCCCGACTTCCGTATCCGTGTATCCGTACCATAATCAGTGTGAGCCACTTCCTCTTAAAAAGTAAATTAACAATTTTTCTACAGCTTCATTCATCAAACTAGCAGCGGGATGTTCGGCAACAATACCTCTTAATATTCTGATGGCTGACTTCACAGAATATTGATTTTCTTGACTGGGAAATTCTCCTAATTTTGCTAAGATTTCTACTTGTTTTAAAGCTTCTGTTTTATCTGCTGGAGTTAACCAATTTTCCGTTTCAATGGCTAATTTTAAATCTGTCAAAATTTCGGCAAAATTAGGTTGATAAATTCCATGTAAATCTCGCCAATTAGGAGGGGTTTCTGCGGGATTTTGACAAATTATTGGTAACCAACTTGCACCAGGAAATTTATCTTCCATTACTTGTAATTTTTCCCTGGCTTTTCGCACGGAAATATATAGAGATTTACCACTAGCAAATAATTGCATAAAATTCTGGAAAAATTCCTGGGCAACTACGTCTGGAACTGGTTTTTGCATGACAATAATTGCCGGAATATATAGTCGAGCGAGTTGTCTGGCTAAACCTAATCCATCACAAGAATTGAAAATCGCTAATTTTAGACCTTTCCTAATAGTTGTTACTAGGGCATTTTCTAATTCCTCAATTGTTATTGTTGTTTGATTTCCTAAATCAAAATATCCAGTACTCCCATCTTTTGCACTGTGACTATGACCAGAAAAACAAAGAATATCCCAACCTTTTTCATCGCATAATTTTTTATCTAGTTCTTGGCGACTTGGTTGAACTAAAGAAACAATTTCTGCCTCTCTGGAAAAACTAGACAAATATTGTTTATCTGCCTCAATATTTATGCCTTTGTCATCTCCAAAAATTGCTAAGATGCGGATTTTTTCCCGAGTAATATTTAACTTTTCGACTCGGTTAGCTTCTGGCAGAGCTATGGCAGTTTCAGCAAATTGATAATCTGAGCAAAATTTCCATAGGTGCCAGGGAAGGCGTTGGATTAAATTATCTTCAGATTGAATAATTAATCGGACTTTATCTGAAGGTTTAATTTTAGTTCGTAGTTGACTTTCTATCCGAGCAAAATTGGGAAAACTTAACCAGTTATTGATCGGCGATCGCCACTCTTTCTCTAATTCTTGAATCTGAGTAATTGTTTGTTTTACATCTTTTATAGAAACATTTGTCTTCTGGTTTTTTTTGATTTTGATTCTAGAGGGCAAGCTTAAATTTTGATACAATTCTGTTAATTTTTGATATTTTTGGCTCCACTGTTGATGGAGTTGATAAATTTCTAAGTTTGAGGGTAAGTTACTGGTAATATCCATGGGCAAAGGATGACCATCTGACCAGATATAGGCTTTAATTCTGGTAAAACCTTTTCTCAAGCTCCCTCCTTCAAAATTGAGAATAACTAATTTTTCTCTGGTGATGGCATTGGCAGATGTTTGGGTTTTTAACATCTGATTCATCAAGAACATTCGATATTCATTTTCCTCTGTTTTTCGACGGTATAGAATAACTTGTTTTTCTATTCCTGCCAACTGTTTCTGATATTTTTCTTCTAACGCTATGACAGTTTCATCATAGATTTGTACAAATTTCTGATGAATTTTTTCTTTGTTAGTTTCTGGGGGTACGTCGATTTTTACTACCATTACTCCATCGCCTTTATTTTCCATTGATTTAATTTTCATCGGAATGCCTTGATTTTCTACTTGCACTTTTTTAAAGGAGGACGTAAAAGCTTTGGCATCTACTCCATTTCGGAATATTAAATCTACAGTATTTAAGAATTCTTGGAATAATTTTGTAAAGTCTCCTTTTTGGAAATATCCACTACTGGGGCGACGTTCTCTATCGTCTGTTTCTGGTTTTGGTTTCTCTAATAAATAGATATATTTTGATTCAATATGATCGAGGATAGTAGTGTGGTCAATATTCCAAGCTTCTAGACAAGTTCCTGACATTTGAGCGGTGGTAAAATTGGTGCCTATTGCTAATGTTTCGGTTAAGTTTGCGTTGTTTAAATTGGCAGCTTGTAGGGAAGATTCGCTTAAGTCAGCAAGTTTGAAATTGGCATTACTTAGGTCGGCACTTATCAGGTTTGCTCCTCTTAAGTTTGCTCCTATATACTCTTGGTCTCTTCCCCATCCAGTTATTAATAAATCTCTAACTTTTGGGTCATCTAATATTGTTGTTTCGACTCTGGCAAATTTTAAATATTTGGTTTGTCGCCAGAATGTTCGAGTGGTATTAGCAAATCGAAAATCTGTACTTTTAAGGATGGCATGACTAAAGTTGACATCGGTTAAATTTGCATCTTTAAAATTGGTGCCTTTTATAGCTGCAATGGTAAGAGCAAACTGTAGGATGAAAAGATTATTTTCGTCTTCTGCTAGGATTTTTTTTGCTAGACTTCTAGCGATGAAAATCAAGGTTGAATGAATAGCGATCGCCAGAATAACTACCATGACTATAATCGGTATTTCGTATTGTCTTACTTGAATTCTAGCAACATTTCCTGTGGCAACTACTGTGATAATATTTACCCATATTAATGCTAAGTTTACTAGCTGCTTACCAGAGATAATTTCAGCTAAAATCATTCCTAAGCTGAGAGTAAAAATTAATATTAATATTGCTATTACACAGAGAATCAAGCTGAAAAATATAACCAAAGTTTTATTCTCAGGATCTTCATTATAAGTTAAGAAACTAATTAAGTATCTAAAGACCCGATCAATTTCAAAATGCTCAAACATATCTTTAAACATATTTGACAATTTAAAAACTATACTAGGCAATGTATTTTTAAGCCCCAAAAAACTCGAAATTTTTCTGACCTCTCCCTCATCAAAATTTACAAGAGCTGCACATATTACAAGTATTACTACCATCAAAATAATTAAAGTAAATAAATACACCCAAATTTTTTTAATTCCTTGACGAACTATTATTACTAATAAGCTAATATTGATAAATTCTAGGAGAGGAAAAATAACTATACCAAGCTGAATTGGAAATTGTTGAGTTGTTTTACTAGATACTAGTCTGATGGGAAAATAAGTGGCAAGACCTGCTCCTATACCTGCAGCCAAAAATAAGACAACTACCAGAATAAAAATCAGTCTAGTCTGAGATTTTGTTAATCCTGCTAAAGCATAATTGAACTTAGCACCTGTAAGATTTGCTCCAGAAAAATCTGCCCCTCTTATATCTGCATAAGAAAAGTCTTGACCAGTCAAATCTTGATTTTTAAATGAACGACCTTGAAGATTTCTCCGTGGTCGTCTGGATGTATTAATTAACATTAAATTCACCTCCTGAAAGTTTAAGTAGAAAATTTCTTTATTCTGTAATTATTTTTCATTCGCCAAGAAATAAATTTCTTGACTTACAGGAGAAGTCATCTAAATATGACTAATAACTGTTAACTGATAACTGTAAAGAAATTTATAATTTTTGTGTTGCCTTTTGGACATATTAATTAATATTAGAACTGATTTTAAGCTTATCATTTATTTTTAAATTTTCTTACCATATATACGTTTTTATGCTTATCTTTAGTTTTTTTTTACAAATGATTTTTCTGCCATATTCTGCCCCAAATCCTAAGTTTTTGGCCGCTCAAACTTAAAAAGTTGTACTTTAAGAAATAATTTATTCATTGTTAATTTCTGTTAACGTAGTTTCTCTGTAGGAGACTAGCTGAATGCTGAAAAATAACTACCCGTGAGATTTGTATTGGTAAAATCTGCTCCTCTAAAAATGACTAATAACTGTTAATTGATAACTGTTAACTGATAACTGATAACTGATAACTGTAAAGTGGTTGTTTGGATGTATTAATTAGCATAATTATTTACTCCTGAAAAATTAAGTGATTATTTGTCATCCGCTTCATCCGCCAAGAAATAAATTTATTGGCTCATAGCAGAAGTCATCTTTAGATGACTAATAACTGTTAACTGATAACTGTAAAGTGGTTGTCTGGATGTATTAATTAACATTATATTTACCCCCTAAAAAATTAAATAGAGTCATCTTTAGATGACTTAAACTATTAGCCAAAGATTTTAATCCTTGGCTTTAAATGACTAATAACTGTTAACTGAAATAGCTGATAACTGTTAACTGATAACTGATAACTGAAATGACGGAGGAACTTCTGCGGAATTTTGACAAATAACTGGCAACCAACTAGCACCAGGAAATTTATCTTCCATTACTTGTAATTTTTCCCTCGCTTCTCGCACAGAAATATATAGAGATTTTCCACTAGCAAATAACTGAAGAAAATCCTGTAAAAATTTCTGGGCAACTACATCTGGAACTTCTTCTCGCATGACAATAATTGCCGGAATATGTAACCTAGCAAGTTGTCTGGCTAAACCTAATCCATCGCAAGAATTGAAAATTGCTAACTGTAGACCTTTCTTGATAGTTGTTACCAGGGCATTTTCTAATTCCTCAATTGTTATTGTTGTTTGATTTCCTAAATCAAAATATCCAGTACTCCCATCTTTTGCACTGTGACTGTGACCAGAAAAACAAAGAATATCCCAACTTTTTTCATCCCATAACTTTTCATCTATTTCTTGGCGACTTGGTTTAACTAGAGAAACAATTTCTGCTTCCCTGGAGAAACGAGATAAATATTTTTTATCTGCCTCAACATTTATGCCTTTGTCATCTCCGAAAATTGCTAAGATGCGGATTTTTTCCCGAGTAATATTGAATTTTTCGACTCGGTTAGCTTCTGGCAAGCCTATGGCAGCTTCTGCCAATTGATAATCTGAGAAAAATTTCCAGAGATGCCAGGGAATGTGCTGGATTAAATTATCTTCAGATTGAATAATTAATCGGATTTTGTCTGAGAGATTAAATTTAGTTCTTAGCTCCTTTTCTATGCGATTAAAATCTGAACTGTTTAACCAATTGTTGAGGAGAAGTTGCCACTCTTTTTCTAACTCCCTAATCTGACTAATTATTTTGTGGACTTCCTGATATATATCTTTTTTAGAAAAATTTGCTGTCTGCTCTTCCTTCATTTTGATTCTAGGAAGGAAGCCTAAATTTCTATAGCATTGTCTTAATTGTTCGTATTTTTTGCTCCAGTCTTGATAGAGTTGAGGAATTTTTAAATTTGGGGGTAAGTGACTGGAAAAAGAAGTTGGTAAAGGATGACCATTTGACCAAATATTTGCTCTAATAACTGGAAAACCTGTGGCAAAACTTCCTCCTTCAAAATTGAGAGTTACTAAATAATTAGCAGATTTTGATTTTTGAAATATCTGATTAACCAAAGACATCGTGTGTTTATTTTGTTCTTCTGAACGAGTAATTTGTTTTTCTCTTTGTGCCAACTCTATCTGATGTTTTCTCTCACTTTCCTGAAGAGTTAGATTTATCTGTTCTTTGATTTCTTCTAACTCTTTCTGATATTTTTTCTCTAGCAGTCTCACATTTTCATCATAGAATTGGATAAACTCTCGATGAATTTTTTCTTTATCTGTTTCTAGGGGAACGTCAATTCTAATTACTACTACTCCATCGCCTTTATTTTCCATGCCTTGAATTTTCATGGGGGTGCCTTGGTTTTCCACTTGCACCTGTTGAAAAGATGACATAAATGCTTTGGCATCTACTCCATTTCGGAATATTAAATCTACAGTATTTAAGACTTCTTGGAATAATTTTGTAAAGTCTCCTTTTTGGAAATATCCACTACTGGGGCGACGTTCTCTATCGTCTGTTTCTGGTTTTGGTTTCTCTAATAAATAGATATATTTTGATTCAATATTATCCAGGATAGTAGTGTGGTCAATATTCCAAGCTTCTAAACAAGTTCCTGACATTTGAGCGGTGGTAAAGTTAGTGCCTATTGCTAATGTTTCGGTTAAGTTTGCGTTGTTTAAATTGGCAGCTTTAAGAGAAGCTTCTCCTAAGTCTGCTAGTTTGAAATTAGCGTTACTCAAGTCGGCACTCATCAGGTTTGCTCCTCTTAAATTGGCATCTATATATTGTTTATTTCTGCCATCTCCAGTTATTAATAATTCTCTGACTTTTGGCTCATCTAATATTGTTGTTTCAACTCTGGCAAATTTTAGATATTTGCTTTGTCGCCAGAATGTGCGAGTAGTATTAGCAAATCGAAAATTTGTACTTTTGAGAGTGGCATGACTAAAGTCTGCATCGGTTAAATTTGCATTTTCAAAATTGGTGCCTTTTATTGCTCCAGCGACAACAGCAAATTGTAGGATGAAAAGATTATTTTCGTCCTCTGCTAGGATTTTTTTAGCAAGATTTCTAGCGATTGATATTAAGGTTAAAGAAATAGCGATCGCCAGAATAACTACCATGACTATAAACGGCATTTCGTAGAGTTTTACTTGATTTTTAGCAGCAATTCCTGTGCCAACTGCTGTGATAATATTTATCCATATTAATGCTAAATTTACTAGCCGTTTACCAGAGATAATTTCAGCTACAATTATTCCTAAACTGAGAGTGAAAATCAATATTAATATTGCTATGGCACAGAGAGTTAAGCTGAAAAATATAACCACAGTTTTATTCTCAGGATCGCCATTATCAGTTAAGAAATTAATGATTGCTTCGAGCAAATTACCAAATCTAAAATCTTTAAACCATTCTGACAATTTAATAACTGTACTGGGCAATTTATTTGTTATTCTCAAAAAACTCAAATATCTTTCGAGACTTTTCTCTGAGATACCCAGAAATGAAAATATTACAGCTATTAGCATCATCAAAATAATTAGAGTAAATAAATACCACCAAGTTTTTTTAATTCCTTGGCGAACTATTATTACTAACAAGCCAATATTGATAAATTCTAGGAGAGGAAAAATAAATACTCCAATCTGAATTGGAAATTTTTGAGTTACTTTGCTAGAAATAAGTCTGATAGGAATAACAGTAGCGCCACCTGCTGCTGTACCTGCAGCTAAAAATAAGAAAACTACCAGAATAAAAATCAGTCTAGTCTGAGATTTTGTTAATCCTGCTAAAGCATAATTAAACTTAGCACCCGTGAGATTTGCTCCAGAAAAATCTGCTCCTCTAATATCAGCAGAAGAAAAGTCTTGATTAGTCAAATCTTGATTTTTAAATGAACGATTTTGGAGATTTCTGCGTGGTTGTTTGGATGTATTAATTAGCATAATTATTTACTCCTGAAAAATTAAGTGATTATTTGTCATCCGCTTCATCCGCCAAGAAATAAATTTATTGGCTCATAGCAGAAGTCATCTTTAGATGACTAATAACTGTTAATTGATAACTGATAACTGATAACTGTTAACTGATAACTGATAACTGTAAAGTGGTTGTTTGGATGTATTAATTAGCATTATATTTGCTCCAGAAAAATCAAGTTTTTCTTTGTAATACAAGCCCCCTAAGTCCCCCAATTTTGGGGGACTAGAGCAAGCAAATTTACTCTTGTTCCCCCCAACGTTGGCTTGCTCGGGGGGCAAAATTCAGTGATTTTTTTCTTTCCAAATTTTCCCTATTCCCTGCTATAACTGATAACTGAAATAGCGGAGGAACTTCTGCGGAATTTTGACAAATAACTGGCAACCAACTAGCACCAGGAAATTTATCTTCCATTACTTGTAATTTTTCTCTCGCTTCTCTTACTGAAATATATAGAGATTTTCCACTAGCAAATAACTCCAGAAAATCCTGCAAAAATTTCTGAGCAACTTTGTCTGCTACTTCTTCTCGCATAACAATAATTGCCGGAATATGTAACCGAGTAAGTTGTCGAGCTAAACCTAATCCATCGCAAGAATTGAAAATTGCTAACTGTAGACCTTTCCTAATAGTTGTTGCTAGGGAATTAGAAAATTCCTCAATTGTCATTTTTGTTTCATTACCTAAATAAAAACATCCGGTACTCCCATCAGCTTTACTTTCACTATGACCAGAAAAACACAGAATATCCCAACCTTTTTCATCCCATAATTTTTCATCTAATTCTTGGCGACTTGGTTTAACTAAAGAAATAATTTCTGCTTCTCTGGAAAAACTAGATAAAAATTGTTTATCTGCCTCAACATTTATGCCTTTGTCATCTCCGAAAATTGCTAAGATGCGGATTTTTTCCCGAGCAATATTTAATTTTTCCACTCGGTTAGCTTCTGGCAAACCTATGGCAGTTTCAGCAAATTGATAATCTGAGAAAAATTTCCATAAGTGCCAGGGAATGTGCTGGATTAAATTATCTTCAGATTGGATAATTAGTCGGACTTTATCTGAGGGATTAAATTTAGTCCGTAGTTCCTTTTCTATGAGATTAAAATCTGAACTGTTTAACCAGTTGTTGAGAATAATTTGCCACTCTTTCTCTAATTCCCGAATCTCAAGAATTATTTTCTGGGCTTTTTTCTCTAGATCTTTTTTGGAAAAATTTGTTGTCTGCTCTTGCTTAATTTTGATTCTAGGAAGCAAGCCTAAATTTCGATAGTATTCTCTTAATTGTTTATATTTTTTACCCCAGTCTTGATAGAGCTGAGAAATTTTTAAGTTCGGGGGTAAATTACCTGTAAAAGAAATTGGTAAAGGATGATAGTCTGACCAAATATTTGCTCTAATAACTGGAAAACCTGTGGCAAAATTTCCCCCTTCAAAATTGAGAGTAACTAAATAATTAGCAGAACTTGATTTTTGAAATATCTGCTCAACCAAAGACATCATGTAATTCTTTTGTTCTT
>NZ_CEZPJD010000103.1:0-15213 GCF_983059655.1 Okeania sp. | reverse complement strand
GAACCAAAGATTTTTTTAAAGGCAAAGTCAGTTTTGGGGCTAATAAATTTCATTTGATATACTCTCCTGAACTGAATATTATTTACCAAAAAATTGGGTTTAAAGCCTCCCCTTTTAAGGGGATAATAAATAAAAATTTTCCTGTTCGTCAATCCTCTTCTTTTCAAGGAGAGGTAATTCTAAATTCGCGCATTCTAAATTCTAAATTCTTGAAAATCTACTATACTTTAGTTAACCACTACTTGTACCAAAAAATGAGGTCCAAAGCCTCGCCTTTTAAGGAAATGAAAAGCGGTTGAGGGATGGCGAAGTTTCCTCGCCATATCTAATCGACCAAGAGAATATTCAGTTCAATATTTCAAGCCTCCGGCTTTAGTCGGAGATACTGATAACTGATACCTGATAACTAATAACTGATAACTGAAATTACCTTTTTTTATTCAATATTTCTTCTCTCTTCATTCTTCTTTCTTCCTTTTTTCCTCTCCCCTTTTCCTTACTTCTACCAATAGAATAGAATAGCTAAGGCAACCACTTAGGATTCAAACCAGTTTGAGGCAATTCTTCTGGTTTAAGCTGCCATGGTGAATCATCTTCTGGCATTTTTGAATCTAAAGGTAACATCCATAAACGACTAATTTTTCTAGTATTTTTTGTATTTTTTTCTTCTTCTTCTTGATTTGATATTGTCACCATTTGGTCAAATAATAATGCTAAACCATCCGGCGATAAATCTATATGAACTTTCTGTTGATTTGGCAAAATAACTAAAGGTCTTAATATATTTCTCTTAAGATCGAATGCTGCAATATAAGGTTGTTCTTGATACTCTTCTTCCTGCTCTACTACTTGAGTTAATAAACAATAAATAATTCTTTTATTTGGGTCAAATTCTGCACTGAGAACATTGCCATAAGGACGAGTTCGTAATACCTCTCGCTCCTCACCTTGATTAGTCACAATATAAAGCGATCGCGTCCCATCTTGATTATATTTTACCATGGTTGCCATGGAACCATCAGGAGCAAAATTTAATACTGTTCCAAACTTTGGTAAAAATACTAAATCCTCTGAATCTGTTTCTGGATTTATTGGTAAGATAGAGGTTCCTTCTCCTTGCAAAATTACTAAATTTTTGCTATCTGGGGTAATTAAAAAATCTCCACCTTTTTGAATTATTCCCTCTTTATTCGTTAAATGTTGTGCTTCTTTTCCTAACTCCAATACCCAAGGACCGGAATCGAAAACATCTTTTCTATTCACCCGTTGAATCACAATTTTTTGACCATCAGCAGATAAATCAAATTTCAAGTTTTGGTATTCTAAATTATCTAGAACTTTTTCGATTTTACCTACAGCTTCTGAGGATTTTGATGTGGCATCTCCAGGAGGATAATTAACCCCAGTTGTCACAGTATATATTTGTTGTTCTATCAGACTCGGAACTTCATTTTGCTTTTCAACTGCTGAAAATAAAATCTTTTCACCTTGGGGAAAAAATTTAAAATCCATTACTTCTAAATCTTTCGGACTTAGTATTATAGGTTGTTGCTTTTTAGTTAAATTAATTAAGATTAATCTGCCTTTTTCCTCTCCTTGAAAACCTATATAAGCAAATGCGCGATCGCGACTACTAAATAGACCTTGAAAAGGCTGCATTAGCTCCCCTTGATCTAAGCCATAAAATTTTTCTTTTGCTCCGGATAATTTCACTGTATACTGATTGCCATAAGGAGCAGGATCTAAAATAGTATAAGCCATTCTCCGACCAGCCCAACTCACTTTTCCTGGTAAAGGTGGTTCTATTATTAAGTTTTTTTCAACACTTGCATGATTCATTGGTCGATTAAAATTTAGTATAAAAGCTGTATCTTCAGCTCCTATTTTTTTATCTTGCCAGCTAAAGTCTTTTACTTTTGGAGCTGTACTTCCACCACCCACAAATAGCAGAAAAATTAACACAGTTAACCCGAGAATCAAAGTAATAGCAACTTTATCCAGAGGTTGTCGTAATTCCTGTGAAATAATATCTTGATTTTCGCGAAATAGATGATTAATTTTTTTTCTTAAATTTACCATTTATTTTTCCCTTATATCCCACATTTAAAAGTTTCGGAAAAGTTGAAAATTTTGCTTAATCATAGTAGTGCTTACGATAGTTGGAAGGCTTATTCTAAATATCTATAGAGGGTTATTTATAGGATTGCTATAATTAAGCTAATATAATACTATTTTTTCCTTCTTACTTCTGCCTTCTGCCTCCTTCCTTCTTAGTAATCATAAGGATTTTTGGGCTTAGGAATTGGTTCAATTTTAGATGGCGAAATTGTTAGTTTACGCTGACCATTCAGTTCATCAGTAATCATTTTACCTTCAATTTTCAACCAACCATCTTGAGGATATTTACTCCGACTTCTACCTTCTAGTAATCTAACTGGTAATCCTACTGGATAAGCATCAGCAGCACAACAAGTCAAAATAAATCTAGATATCCAAAAATATTGCTCAGATAATCCAGGAGGATAAATTACAAACCCAGTCACTTCAACTTTTTGATCATTATAAGCATCTGGTTCTGGATAAACATTTAAAATTCTAATCCATTCAATGAGCGATCGCTCTTCTGGTTTAGTGGCGCTACGAAATTCTTGAGGTTGAGTTCTAGTCACTGGCAAAGATTCTGTTAAGCCTCTTTGTAATGCTGTTTGACTAGCAAAAACTTGAGGAGTAATCATCAATGCCGATAGAGCTGATATTAATAATAAACTACTACTCCAACCAGGAGGAAAAAGATTAATATGCTGATTTTCAATACTGGTTAATACTTCTTTTGATTGTCTCTTAAATCTTTGACTTTTGCGAATACTCCATAACTCCCAAATTTTCAATCCGCCTAATAAAAGTAAAGCAATTCCAGCTCCCACTGTTAAACCAAAATAACGAGGATGAATTAATATGTATAACTTGCTTGTCATCCAATAATGCAATAATACAAAACCCCAAACAAAAATTGCTATAGCATCTATCCAAGAACTATATTTTTTGAGTATAAAAAAAAGTGACTTGTAAACTTTCATCTGATTAAAATTGCCCTAGTGAATAATCGTATCAAGTATCATTAATCAACCAAGGATAAAAAGATTTTTTCCGATAGACTGCTTCCGATTCCCTATTCCCTAAAATTTTTATTTTAGGTATTTTAAAGATACATGATATGAGTTAAATCAACTCAAATATAAATTCACAATCAAAGCCATAATAAAAGTTAATTGTGCTGCTAAAACCATTAAATAAATTACAGCTCGCGACCGAAATACTGATAATAACAAACCAACAGCTTTGATATCAATCATCGGTCCAAAAACCAAAAAAGCTAATAGAGAACCGCTAGTAAAAGTTGCAGCAAATGACAAAGCAAAAAAAGCATCCACAGTCGAACAAATAGAAACCACTGCCGCCAAAGTCAACATAGCAATAATTGAACTAATAGGACCTTGACCAAGACTCAGAATAAATTCACGAGGTGCAGCAACCTGAATCATTGCAGCGATCGCGCTACCAATAACCAAAACTCCACCCAAGTCTTGTAACTCTTGCACCATACTATTTAACAAAGATAAAAGCCGCTGTCTATCGGGTGCAACGAACAGAGATTTCCAGCTCATATCTTTCTTAGAAGTAGTTTGACTACTCACACCTAGTGGATTTTGAATAGTATTAGCTTCTACTTGCCAAAGTGGGATAGACTCCAGGGGTATAGAATTGGTAGATTGACCCAGAAAAAATGTTCCTGACTGTAAAAGAGGAGAAGTTTCAACTTCTGGAGAAACTGACTGTTGAGGTCTAGGCAATAGACGAGCAGTTGTAGGTTGCAATAATGGTCGCATATCCTTTTGTACGCTGAATACCCAACCAATAATTGTTGCTATTACTAGAGAAAAGACCACTCGTAAAACCACTATTTCTGGCTGGTCTCTAAAAGCGGTCCAAGTGGCCCAGATTACGATGGGATTTACTGTTGGAGCTGCCAATAAAAAACCAATAGCCACTGAAACTGGTACACCTTGTAGTAATAAACGTCGGGCAACCGGAACATTACCACATTCACATACTGGGAATAAAAAACCAACTAAACTTCCTACAAATGCTCCTAAAAGAGGGTTTTTAGGCAGATATGTAATTAATTTACGTTCATCAATAAACCACTGTAATATTCCGGATAAAATCACCCCCAGCAGTAAAAATGGTATTGCTTCTACCAATAAACTAAGAAAGAGGGTGAAAGCATTATTCAACTGATTTGTCAGTGTTGATGCCATATTTAGATTTACCCTTTAAATTTTATTTTTTCTAAATATTTGATTTTGCTCAAAAATCGCCTAGCGGTCCGTATTATTTAGATAACTATACATATATTTACAATGTAAGTATATACTAAGTAATCTAGATAATTAACTTATCTAGGTTTATACAGTTTCTTTTTCTTTTGACGTACAAATAATATTTCGGTTTTATGCTTAACTTATCTAGCTTTAAGCCCTCGATCTTACCAGCTGTTGAAAACTCCCTACCAAAAACTTTTCAAGAATTAACTTTACGAAATTTATCATTATATGATTTTCAACTTGACAGTAATCAATCAGGAGAAGTAGCTGCTTTGAGACTAGAAGCTGAACCAAGATTGCCAGGAATAATCTTAACTGAAGAGGGACATATCTCAGGAATGATTTCCCGACAGCGATTTTTGGAGTATCTGAGTCGCCCTTTTGGACGAGAATTATTTCTCAAAAGGTCTTTAAAGACTTTGCATCAGTTCGCTCATACAGATTTTTTAGTGATGCCTGGAGATACTAAAGTTATAGAAGCTAGTAGTAAAGCTTTACAGAGACCAACTAACCAAGCTTATGAACCAATTGTGGTTGAAATAGAACCCTATGTCTACAGAATTTTAGATGTCCATCATTTGCTGACAGCTCAATGTCATATTCATCAATTGGCCAGTAATTTACTCCATGAACTTTATCAAGAATTGGAGACAGCTCACCAAGAATTAGAGCGTCAAGCTTCTTTAGATGCCTTGACTCAAGTTGCTAATCGTAGAAGATTTGACGAATATCTAGCTCAAAAGTGGTTCCAAATGTCTAAACAGCAAAGCCCTATATCCATAATCATGGCAGATATTGATTGTTTTAAAGGTTATAATGACACTTATGGTCATCAAGAGGGAGATAACTGTATAAAACAAGTAGCCTTGGCAATTAATCAAGCTGTTCAAATGACAATTAATACCAAGAAGGAAAATTTAGTGGCTCGTTATGGAGGAGAAGAATTTGCGATAGTTTTACCTAAGATAAATGCTATTGATGCTGTTTCTATAGCTGAACAAATTCGTTCTCATGTTAAGTTATTAAATATTATCCATAAAGCTTCTGTTACTTCAAAAGTTGTAACTTTAAGTTTAGGAGTTGCTGCAACTATACCCCAATTAAGTAGCTCGCGAGAAGATTTAATTTCTGAAGCAGATCGAGCACTTTATCAAGCTAAAATAAAAGGCCGCGATCGCGTTCTCCTTAGTTAAGGTTAGCTCTGGATAAATTAAAAAATTTGAAACAAAATTTTTTTTATTAGTTGCATCTACTCTCATATCAGGTTTCATTAATTAGACGTAAATATTAATTATCTTCATCAATTATCTTGAGAATCTATCAAATTTCCCCCAACTCTAAATTCCTAACTCCCTAACAAATGTTATTTGTGGGTATTTAAAGAGGCATGATATAGCACTACAAGAAAAGAATTGGTTAAGACATTTTTCAATCCCTATTCCCTATTATTTAAATATTACTTAAATAGTTAAACTAAATTTTATAATTATAATTTCTTGAGTAAACTAATTTTATTTTTGAGTACGACGACTTCTAGGAGGAACAACTTTTGTGGAAGTCGATTTACGAGCACTAGACTTACGTCGCTGTTTCTGGAGTTTTACTTTGGGAAGTAAGCTAGATAAACCTTTAGTTTTGAAGCGTTTATAAACTGAACTACTCCAGTCACTCACAGAATGACTCATTGCACCAAGTTCCAAACCTACCAATAAAGCAATGACTTCTTGATAATGTAGGGAAAGCGATCGCCACAAGCTTTCTACAAACTCTAAAATACTCCATTCCAGCCCTAGTAATTCATCTATAATTAAACCAAATACAACTATCACTCCTAGCCATATCAAAACATATAGCAATCGTATTGCAGTACCAATTATCGGTCCGTGAGATAAAAAGGAACGATGATTCAGACTTGTTTGGTAGGGCCGCCAAAGCCACTTAAACCAACCCCACCTTTGAAATTGCCGAGAATTAATGTCCAAGTCTGGGCCAAACATTAGGCCACTGAACAAAAAGCCCCCAGAAACAAAAAAGGTTAAGTGGGTACTATGAATTAACCCAAAGCTTAAGCTTGTTACTATGGGTAAACTCCACAAGGTTATTCGGTCATGGGTGCGACCACTGGGCATAGTAGTTTTAATCTAGGCCAAAAAACGCATAATATATTTATCAAACTTAGCAGATATAGCACTAGGCACAAGTCAAAAATAAAAAGTCAAGAGCCAAAAATTAGAAATAATCCAGGACTAATATGATGTCTGGATAATTAGGGTTTGCTGAAAAAGTCTTTTAGTAAGGGTAGGAGACAGGAAATAGGAGTCTGGAGGAACGGGGAATTTACAGGAGGTAGGAGTAAGAATTATCCCAAGATTGTTCTACCTTATGCAGCCCAAAATACTAGCTTTTTGCAGCTCT
The DNA here is from genome assembly GCF_983059655.1 of Okeania sp. NCBI lineage: Bacteria > Bacillati > Cyanobacteriota > Cyanophyceae > Oscillatoriales > Microcoleaceae > Okeania > Okeania sp. Next base: position 8,413 of record NZ_CEZPJD010000103.1, on the reverse strand, counting down.
TTGCACCGAAAAGCTGGTACTTTTTTCAACCCTCCAGCTTTAGTCGGAGGTACTGATAACTGATAACTGATAACTGATAACTGAAATGACTTGCATATTTAGTGAGATGTGTTATACTTATAAAAGTTGGGCGGTTAGCTCAGCGGTAGAGCGCCTGCCTTACAAGCAGGATGCCACTGGTTCAAATCCAGTACCGCCCATAGAGTAAATCTGCGTTGCTCAATACTGGGATGATTTCGGCTGATACGGAGACACGTGGACACGGGAATTATTGTTTCAGCTCTCTGGCAAAACCATCCTGCAATTATGCAATGCCAATAAATCTAGTTATTAGTTAACTTCATGGTAATTATTTTTTACCTATTAATTATGGCTTGCTGATGAAAACTTAAAGCACAGACAGATAAAGGTTTCAGCCTTTTTAGAGATAATTCTATAATTACTTCAATCTCCCCTACTCCCCCACTCCCCCACTCCCCCACTCCCCTACTATCTTATTCTTCTGGTGTCTTCTCTTGAACTCCCTGTATTATTCTAGATAATTCACTTTTTTCATTAACTGTAATTCTAGTTGGAGAGCCACTAATAATTCTTTCATAACTACGGAAAGAATCTTTAATCGCTGGACCATTTGATGTTATTGTGTATTCTCTAATTCCTTTATCGTGCCATGAACCACGCATTTTGAAGACGTTAATAGCCCGGGACATTTCACCACGAATTTCTACATACTGTAGCATAATGATTGTATCGGTAATAGTAGAAATATGAGTATTCGTAATAGAATGAGACCCCATAAATTGATCGGTCGTATTAGTAAAAAAGCCTGTTATTTCTTCTTGCTTGGCAAAACCTGTAACCCCAATCACAAATTGTCTGAAGGCATTATTACTTACTCCTCTTGCTAAAGCAGATAGAGAATCAATAGCTATTCTAGAAGGTTTAAAGTTCGCAATTTCTGATTTAATAATTTGTAAATGGTCTTCTAAACCTGCTGACTCTGGGTAGCTACACAAGATTCTTAATAATCCCTTTTTTTCTAATTCTTCAAAATCTATACCCCAAGAATAGGCATTACGAAATAATTGAGCGCGAGATTCTTCATAGGCAAAAAGCATCGCAGGCTCATTATTTGTACAGCCATTTTCTAAGAATTTACTTACTAAAAGAGTTTTTCCTGTACCTGTAGCTCCAGTGGCTAATATAATAGAATCTTTAAAGAAACCACCTCCACACATTGTATCTAGAATATCATCTCCAGAGGAAACTCTAACATTTGAAGAACGTTGAGTTAGTCTCATTGCTCCTAGTGGGAATATATTTACACCATCATTAGTAATCGTAAATGGATATTCCCCCTTCATGTGGGTTGTACCCCTAAGTTTTAAGATTTCTATAGTTCGCCTTCTACGCTCGCCTTCTAGAGCATTACGGACTATGACAACATTATCCGAGACAAATTCTTCTACTCCAAATCTTGCTACTGGGCCATATTCTTCTACTCTTTCAGTAGTCATAATTGTTGTTGCACCAACTTGTTTTAGTCGGGCAACTAAACGAAATATTTCTCTTCTGACTACAGAAGCAGCATCATATTGTTGAAATACAGCAGTTACTGAATCAATAGAAACTCTTCTTGCTTTGTATTTACGAATAGCATATTGAATTCTTTCTATTAAGGCAGATAAGTCAAAGTTTCCTACTATATCTTGTCCTTCTGGATCGGGAGAAGCGTCTAATATAAATAATTTCCCATCATTAACTAATTTCTGTAAATTCCAACCAAAACTGTAGGCATTTTTAATAATATCGTGGGGAGATTCTTCGAAGGTTACAAATACTCCTGGTTCATCAAAATAGATAATTCCATTATAAAGAAATTGAATAGCAAGCAATGTTTTACCAGTTCCAGATGTACCACTTACTAATGTAGTCCTGCCAACTGGCATCCCCCCATGACTGATGTCGTCAAAACCCTCAATCATGGTCCGAATCTTTTCAACTCCTACTGTTGCTATTTCATCTCTTTTAATAGATTCACTATTTTCATTCATACTTTTATCTGTTGGAATGTAAAAAAAAATTAGCTATCCGCAAATATATAAATATATCTACATATATCAAGATTGTCGAATCATAATGTACAGCGTTTTTAATTTTGGTGGAAGACAGAGAAATCTACTCTCTGGATTTGGTCTTCAGGCAAAAGTTTATCAAAATAATATGGGTCTAAAACATCGCCTTTTAAGGCGAAATATTTTTGGATAGTTGCTCAAATCCCCTATTTCTCCTCCTGGCTCCCTTCCTGGAGAGGGGCGGGGGTGGATTAACTTCTGACTGTAATGAAGTGTGTCTTACATTTTGGAGGGGCTGTGTGCGAAATTACTTCTGCACTTTATACACCCCGTAGGGGACCTCAGAATTACACACTCGCTTCTGACTTCTGACTTCGTTAAATGCCATACCTCAATGAAAATCGCGACTTATGTCCAGAGTATTTATATCACAAAATACTAAAATTTATGTAAATTGTATCAATAAGTTCATTTTTAGAGATTAAATTCGTCTTCATTGAGTTCCTCATAAAGTAGGTCTAACCCAATTAATACCTTTTCTCTATCTGAAAGATCCCCAATGATTTTTCTCACAGGTGGGGGCAATATTTTTGACAAAGTTGGTGTGGCCAATATTTTATCCTCTTCTGCTAATTGAGGATTTTTGAGTACATCTATGACTTTAAGGGCATAAACTCCTTGAAATTCTTGCTCAAGGATTTCTTTGAGTGTCTTTAGGGCTCGCACAGAATTAGGAGTATTTCCAGCAACGTACAATTTTAAAACGTAGGTTTTCTTCAGGGGACTCATAGTTATTCTGTAGTGATTTTTGGCTGTTTGAGGAGTTTTTTCTTGATGAACAGAGGTTTTAACTATGTTTAAATTTTACAAAATTTACAAAAAAAAATTATATTTTTTATTCATTTAAGGCGGAAAGTAGTAATAAGTAATACCGTTTCACTAAAGTCAGAAGTTAAATTAATGAAATCTAAAATTTTTACTATAAAGTAATTTCAGCTTATTATTTTACTTCATCAGTTACCAACTATTTGCGACATTTTTTAAGTGAATTGGTAGTAAGGATATTTACTTTTGCCTACTCTTGTTTAATATTCCACACTTCATCTTTACATTAATCATTCTGGATGAAGTTTAATCCCCCCTCGATTGACTCAAGTCTCATACGTTCCAAATCCAACGATTCTTCTACCCGATTTCCCTGTTCAATTTGAAGGTTCATTTATTCATTAGAAATGTATTTGATAATGTAAAAATATTCTACTTCTATTAAAGGTACATTATTTATTTGCAAAGTAAAATTTTAGTTCAAGAATACTTTACCTATGTAGTTATCTTGAAGGTTCTTAAGCTTACTTATATATTTGTACGTTTATAAACTTTGATACTGACTTTTCATGAGTATCTAGGCTATCATTGCAGCGACAGAATATTGAGCTAGTTAATTTTTATTTTATAATTTAAATTTTTTAAGATTCTCTAGGAATAGAACGTCGATACATTTCACACAGATGTGCTATGGTATCTATTAGAGTTAATCGGTAATCAAGTAATATTTCCTCACTACGTCCTTCTAACTGCAATTGTTTAGAAAATTCATCCATTAAATCCATGTGAATTTCTACAATTTGTGTTACAGGAATATCTGAGAAAAAACATAAATTGACAAACTCGTCTATTTGATTGTTAACGGAAATATCTTTAGAAAAATATTTAAGAACAATGTGACGGTATTCTAAGTTAAGTTTATCTAAAAACTTATGACGCTCCTCTGGAGGCATATTCCTAATGAAATTCATGGGATTCCTTTTGTAATACACACCTAGGTATCCTAATCTTTCTCTTAATTTTTCAGACAGTCTACGTTGCTGTTGATGGAGTAAATTTTTGGTATTCTCATTGGTAATTTTACTGGACTGTTGAGACTTGTATGTTGAGGAATTACTTGGAGAAAGTGTCAGAAAATTTTGAATTGACTGCCCAATATAAAAATCAATTTGGCTTAGTTGTTCTATGAATAATGAAACTTCTGCTTTGTGATAAATAAAACTTAAATCTTGATGCTGTTCCTGAGATTTAGTAGGATTAGTATGAGCTAAATTATGATTTTCTCGATCGTGTTTAGATTTAAGTTGTTTGATTATTACAGCAGGTAGTAAAATTGATTTATCTTCCAATTTATTAATCAAAGCAGTTAGTTCAGAATACTCTTGGAAAATCAGACAATCTATGTTACTATTTTCCTCAACGAGCTGAAAAAATTCTCTTGAAGAATTAGTCAGTGCCACAAGATAGCGATCGCTACTGAGTAATTTCATTACTGAATTAGCAAATTGATCGTTATGTAGGTATACACAGACAGATATTTTAGTAGACAAAGGTTTAGGTAAAGTAGCTAAATCTGGGTTAGGGTTGGAATCTGTAATCTGAGAAATCTCCATTACAAAATAATTACTATATTAAACATCTAAACACAAATATTAACAAATATTAACACATATCCTCTCTATATTTTCTTTGTCAGGAACATAGCATAAAAAATATAGCTTGATTATGAATAGTATTTCCTAAATTATATTTAATTTCCCAGCCCAGGAATATATCTAACATAGCACCAACTTAACGGAATTGTATCAGCATATAAAGTATTTATTTCTGTGGCGATTGTCAATCGGGATCAAGATTTTAACTAACTAAAAATTATAGAAGAGAAGTTTCCTAGTAAGTGTTAACGTAGCTATTTTTAATAGTCTTGTAGTATCGATGTGGGGATAATTAGGTTTAGTAATAATGGCCTAAATTTTGGTTGGGTTAGTCAAATACGCTCATCGCTAAAGAAGTTACTCTCAGCATATTATATGCTCTAACTGTCATGTCAATGGCCTACACTACTCTAAAAAAATTTATATACTCTATACCAATCTGCTTACACACAGAAAACTTGCAGGTAGTATGGTCAATCTTCTGTAAAGAAAAATACAATGAGTTAGTAGTAGTAAATCATCAGTACAAACCGCTAGGACTAATTTACTTACATAATTTAATTCCCGATATAGATTTAAAGCCTGAAAATCAATCTTCTCAAAATCATGTTCTAACTTTGAATTGGCAACAACCTCTATCTGAAGTAGACTCTTTAACACTGAATGGCCTGAGAGTATTGTCAGCAGATTTAACTATTACTCAGTTATGGCCATATCTCCAGGCACAATCGGAAGGGCAAATTAATGAAGAATTTGATACTTTAGACCTTGCACATCCTAGTACACCTATTGCAGTGGTAGACAGGGAAGGTAAATTTTTAGGACTACTAGATACCTGGCGTCTACTAGAATTTATTGCGACAAATCAAGCTCTAGAGGCAACATTGAGTAGCAAAAATTGTATCTCTGCTACAGAAAATTTGAAAAATACGTATGGGAAATTCTTACCTACGCCTACTCCCAATAAAAATTTACCCCAAACAACAGCAGATACTTCTTCCTACCACTATTTATTATTAGATCTTTTGGAAAAGCTACCTCTACCTCTAATGTTGCAGAATAATAAAGGCGAAATTATTAAGCAAAATCTGGCATGGCGCTCTCAGATAACAAAAGAATCTGATTTGATGAAAATTGCAGATGCAGTTGTTAGTCTATCTGGCAAAAATATCAAACAACAATCAACAGAAGTCACAACCCCAGATTCTCTAGCAGCAGTGAAAGATATAATTACATTTTCATGTCCAGCTACAACTAATTGGAGATTTTCTCCTGCAACACTTTTACAAGAACGAGCAAATTTACCAGAATCAAATTTTGCTTCTAGCTTTTGTTATTACACTCAACCAAATACCTATCTTTGTACTTGTCCTCAAGAAAATGGCCAGGAACGAGTATGGCAGTTTAGTAGTCAACCATTATTTGACTTAACATTAATTTTAGCTCAGGATGTCACAGAGCAACGCTTAATAGCAAAAGAGTTGGAAGCTAAAAATGCTGATTTGATTCAGCTTAATCGACTTAAGGATGAATTTTTGGCTTGTATTAGCCATGAGCTGAAAACACCGTTAACTGCTGTATTGGGTTTATCTAGTTTGTTGAAGGAGCAAGCTCTGGGCACTCTGAATGAACGTCAAGCTCGTTATGCTCAATTAATTCATCAAAGTGGTCGTCATTTAATGGCTGTAGTTAATGATATTTTAGATTTGACTCGCATGGAAACAGGTCAGATGGAGTTGAATTCTGAACCTGTGGATATTCAGAAAGTTTGCGATCGTGCTTTTCAAGAGGCTTTACAACTTCAGAAGAAAAATCCTCAAGATTCATCTTCCTCCTCACTACCTGATTCTTTCAAAGCAAAGTATACACTGGAAATAGAATCTGGTCTAAATAGTTTTATTGCGGATGAATTGCGTTTACGTCAGATGTTGATACATTTGTTATCCAATGCTTTGAAGTTTACTTCAGCAGATGGTAAAATGGGATTGAAAGTAGCTACATGGGAAAAGTGGATAACTTTTACAATTTGGGACTGTGGTATTGGTATTCCATCAGATAAGCAACATTTGATTTTTCAGAAGTTTCAACAATTAGAAAATCCTCTGACTCGTCAGTTTGAAGGAACTGGTTTAGGTTTAGTATTAACTCAACGTTTAGCTCGTTTACATGGTGGGGATGTTACGTTTATTTCTCAGGAAGGTAAAGGAAGTGAGTTTACGTTAATTTTACCGCCAAGTCCGCCTCCAAAAGATTTAGGAACTGAAGGATGGGAAACAAATGATTATCTCAAAGAGCAAGGATTAATTCCTACTAGGCCAAGTGAAGTTGGTACAAAAAAACATAATAAATTACCTGTTAATAATCACGAATTACCTGTTATTAATTATTCATCTCGTTTAGTTTTAATTGTTGAAGCAGTGCCACGTTTTATTGAGGATTTAACAAGTAAATTAACAGGTTTAGGTTATCGAGTTGTTATAGCACGTTCTGGCACAGAAGCGGTTGAAAAGGCGCGAAAATTACAACCAAAATTTATATTTCTTAATCCATTATTGCCTCTTTTATCGGGTTGGGATGTATTAACTCTGCTGAAAACGGATGTTGATACTTGTCAAATTCCTGTAGTAATAACTGCTACTAGAGGAGATAAGGAAAGAGGTATAAATAATGGTGCAAATAAGTTTTTAAGTTTACCTGTGGAGCAATTAGAATTAGAAGAAATCCTGGCAGAATTCCCTGATTCAGGAACACAAAATCATCATCAAAAGTTAGTAATTCTGCGGTTAGTTCCAGGTAAACATGAGTCTCAGCAGTCTAAAGAAGAAAACTATATTTATGAGAATAAATTTCTTTTATTGCCAGGAGAATATACAGTAATAGAAGCTGATGATTTAGCTCAAGCAAATTTACTTGCCAATATTTGGCAGCCTAATGTCATTCTCATCGAAAAAATTAGTGATTCAGTAAGTCCAGTTAAATTTATTAATAAACTCAGTCAATATCCTGCCTTAAAAACTATTCCTTTAGTAACCCTAGATTCTGAAACTACTCAAGTAGCTAATCAAGTTAAAGAATTGTCTGTGTTTCCTTGTTTAGCTTTTGAAAAAAATGATCATAATTTAACAGAAACAACACTTGATTATGAATATTTAACCTCTGCGTTGTGTCAAGTAATTTCTATTGCTGCGGGTATGAGTTGGCTGCCAACTATATTGGTTATGGATGTGGCAAATATTAAAGATTTTACAGTACCTTTAAAAGATATCTTGTCTCACAAAACTACAGTTAGTTGGTCGGACTTGAGTCAGGAAAAAAAGGAGCTAAATTTGGAAGATAATACTTTTAATTCACCAAATTTTTCAGAGTTAATACCTCATGTAGAAGTTGGCAATCAAAACTGGGATAAAATTACTAAGGAAAGTGGGAAATATGCTAAAAAAACAAAATTACCAATTGATAGTACACAGGTATTAGTTCAGTATCTTGAAACTTCTGGATTTAAAAGTTTAATTGGTAAATCTTGGATTGAGGTTTGGCAGCAGTTACAAAATCAAAGTGTAGATTTACTACTAATTTGTTTGCAGGATAAATTACCATTAGGATTAGACCAAGCATTATCTAATTTAGAGCAAATTGTGGCAAAACCTCCGATTTTGGTCTTAGAAAATTCTCATTATCAATTACCAGAAAATCTGACACGAAAAAATCTAAATTTAGTCTTGAGCAAGATAGCTACAAAAATTTTACCTTCTGATTTATCTGTAGCAGATTTATTAGAACAAATTAAGCATTATGTGATGTTTGAGGGAGTAGGGAGTAGGGAGTAGGGAGTAGGGAGTAGGGAGTAGGGAGTAGGGA
>NZ_CEZPJD010000102.1:0-15237 GCF_983059655.1 Okeania sp. | reverse complement strand
TTTTTCTCTATTAATTTGACCTATATACTTAATGATTAAAGAATTAATATTAGATAATTAAAAAAAAAACTTCTCTACAGCTACCGACAAATATCAATAGAAAAAAAAGATCATAAAAAGTCAGAAAAAAATTAATTTTTATAATTGCTATGCCTAAAGTTTGTGATATTTCCTGGAGTTTGATTGATTTTAACAAAAAAAAATTAAGTAAAACTCCGATAAAATTTTTAAACAAAAATTTAGTCATAGTAAATAAATCAAATATTAATGACAGTATTTAATAAGTATTGTTTGAAAAAAGAACAATACCTTCATAGAAAATAATTAGTTTTTATCCATTATTTTTATCTGAAACAATCAGACAATTAGTATTAATAAATGATAGATATTAAGACAAAATCAATAACAAAGGAGGAATTATGCGTGCAGTATTAATGGCAGGAGGTTCAGGAACACGACTCAGGCCACTGACCTGCGATCTTCCGAAACCAATGGTACCAATTTTAAATCGCCCAATAGCCGAACATATTATTAATTTATTAAAAAAACATCAAATTAGAGAGATTATTGCTACTTTACATTATTTACCTGATGTAATGCGTGAATATTTCCAAGATGGCAGTCAATTTGGAGTACAAATGACTTATGCCGTAGAAGAAGAACAACCTCTAGGAACTGCTGGTTGTGTCAAAAATATTGCTGAACTTCTAGATGAAACTTTCTTGGTAATTAGTGGAGATACAATTACAGATTTTGATTTAACTACAGCCATAGAATTTCATAAAAGAAATAATTCAAAAGCTACTTTAGTACTAACTCGTGTACCTAATCCTATTGAATTTGGAGTAGTAATTACAGATGAAAAACAGAGGATAAAAAGGTTTCTAGAAAAACCTTCTACCAGCGAAATATTTTCCGATACTGTTAATACAGGAACCTACATTTTAGAACCAGAAATTTTAAACTATTTACCAGCTAATCAAGAAAGTGATTTCTCTAAAGAATTATTTCCTTTATTGTTAGATAAAAACGAGCCAATGTATGGCTATATAGCAGAAGGTTATTGGTGTGATGTTGGACATTTAGATGCTTATCGGGAAGCTCAATATGATGCACTTCAACATACAGTAAAACTTGATGTTGCTTATCAAGAGCGATCGCCTGGACTTTGGACAGGAGAAAATACTTATATTGACCGGACAGCTAAAATCGAGACACCAGCTTTAATCGGAGATAACTGTAGAATTGGCCCAAGAGTGCAGATTGAAGCAGGTAGTGTGATTGGAGATAATGTGACAATTGGTGCAGATGCTGATGTGAAGCGCCCAATTATTTGGAATGGGGCACTGGTTGGAGAAGATGCAAATTTAAGAGCCTGTATAATTTGTCGAGGTGCAAGGATAGACCGTCGTGCTCAGGTATTAGAAGGTGCCGTAGTTGGCTCCTTATCTACTGTAGGAGAAGAGGCTCAAATTAGTCCCAATGTTAGAGTATGGCCTAGTAAAAAAGTAGAATCTGGAGCTACCCTGAATATTAATTTGATTTGGGGGACAACTGCTAAGAGAAATTTGTTTGGACAACGAGGGGTGCAGGGATTAGCAAATATTGATATTACTCCAGAATTTGCAGTGAAGTTAGGAGCAGCTTATGGTTCTATTTTAAAACCTGGCTCAACAATATCAGCTTCTCGCGACCAACGCAGTATATCTCGAATGGTTTCTCGGTCTTTAATTGCAGGTTTAATGTCAGTTGGAGTGAACGTAATAAATTTAGAATCTACTGCAATTCCTATTGCCAGAACAATTTTACCAACTATGAATGTTGTAGGTGGTGTTCATGTACGTCTTTCTCCTAACCGCTCAGATCAAATATTAATTGAAATCTTTGATTCTCAAGGAATTAATCTTTCTAAAGCGAAGGAAAAAAAGATAGAGGGAGCATATTTTAAAGAAGATTTACGCCGAGTACAAATTCCAGAAATTGGCAAGATGGTTTATCGTCATGAAGTATTAGATGCTTATAGCAAAGGCTTTGAAAATCTGCTTAATTCTGAGGCAATTCGCTATAGTAAATCTAAAGTTGTAATTGATTATTGTTATGGTGTTTCTGGAGCAATATTACCACAATTATTAGCTAAATTTGGTTGTGATGCTGTAGTTCTAAATGCTAGCTTAAAAGAGACTTCTTTAGGGAAAGAAGAAAAAGAAAGTTTATTAGATCAATTAGGTCGGGTAGTAGAAGCTTTACAAGCAAATGTAGGAGTTCAAGTAACAGCAAATGGAGAACAATTAATATTAGTAGATGAAACTGGTTCTGCTATTCGTGGTGAAATGTTAACTGCACTCATGGTGAATTTAATGTTGACCGCTCATCCACGCAGTTCAGTAGTAGTACCAATAAATGCTTCTGCGGCAGTAGAACAAATTGCTCGTCGTCACGATGGTCATGTGATTCGGACAAAAGCGAATCCTACGGCATTGATGGAAGCTTGTCAAATTCATCATAATGTGGTAATAGGTGGAAGTGGTGATATGGGATTTATTTTTCCTAAATTGCATCCTGGTTTTGATGCGATGTTTTGTATCGCTAAAGTGATAGAAATGTTGACTATTCAAGAGCGTTCTTTAGGACAAATAAGTGCGGATATACCTGCTGTTACTCATCGTTCCTATAAAGTACGTTGTCCTTGGAAAGTTAAAGGAGCCTTAATGAGGTATTTAGTAGAAACTAATTCTCCAGAAAAATTAGAATTAACTGATGGAGTAAAGATTATTAATCATCAAAATGATAATTGGGTATTAGTTTTACCGGATGCTGCAGAACCCTTAGTACATATTTATGCAGATAGTAATGATCGAGATTGGGTTGATAAAACTTTGAGGGATTACCGCAATACAATCCATGATTTTGTGAATTTATTTATGACTGGAAAGAAGCTAAATGATTGATATATAGAAGAAGGAAGAATTCATTAATGAATAATGAATAATTAATAATGAATAATTAATGATGACCTCTTATCAATTAGACATTGGTAAGAAGGAATACAACAGAAGGCAGAAGGAAAAATATTGCTTTGTCTGAAGTTTTAAGCTTTTGATATGTCTTTACCTTTCCTTTTATTGCTATAATTATCTTGATTTTTGTTTTCCTTTTTTTGCTAATTTGAAGCTGGTTAGACTTATTCAGTATGATCTGAAATTAAAAGTTCTCTTAATTTATTTACTTATTACATAGTTAAAAATCAAAATGAATAGCTGTATATTAATGGTACAAATTATCAAAGATCCAGAACTTCGCTACACAGCAGATGCTCAATTACCAGTAGCAGACATGATGGTAGAATTTTCTAATTTAGGAGTAGAAAATAAACCTGCCATACTAAAAGTAGTAGCATGGAGAGATTTAGCTCAACAAATTAGTCAACAATATCATGAAGGGGATTATATAATTGTTGAAGGTCGCTTGAATATGAATACTATTGAACGACCAGAAGGTTTTAAAGAAAAACGAGCTGAATTAACAGCCTCCAGAATATATCCTGTTAGTCCTGAAGCTATGACTCAAAATGATAGTCAAACATCCAAGAATCAATCTAGTAAAAGAACTGTAACTCAGACACAACCACAAGAGCAAAACTATAATAATGTTGTTGATTTAAAATCTCGTCGTAGCTCTACTTTAAACGAAGAATCAAAACCAGATATGCCAGAAGAGAATTCACCACCAGACGATTCCGATCCTATACCTTTTTAATAGGGAGTAGGGAGTAGAGGTCATTTCAGTTATCAGTTATCAGTTATCAGTTATCAGTACCTCTAGCTGTTTGCGGAGCATGACCTAGGAAAGCAAGAGGCTTGAAGTACGGAATTATTTTTTCTCTTGGTCGATTAGATATGGCGCAGGTTTCCTCGCCATCTCTCGACCGCTTTTTATCCCCTTAAAAGGGGAGGCGCATACCCACGATTTTTCGGTAAATAATTGATTATTTATCCCACATTCCGCACGTCAATTTGTAATATTAAAAGTAGTATACAATTTCTATTATTGGTAAATATTTATACTTTATAAATTACTTCTCAAAAGTTAAATTCTCAGTAAAATTTTAAGCATAAATACTCAATTTGTACGTTATTATGTTCTCCTAAATTCTGTTTGCGGAGCATTCCGTAGGAAATTCACCGATTCTGACTCCTAATTTTTTATACTACGTTTTATCGTGCGGAATATAGGATTTATCTACGATAATTGATTTGATTTTTTATTATTGAAGATGTCTAATAGTGAATTAACTCGACTCCAAATACCTTAGTAAAAGCAGCAACTACTTGAGGAAGGACTTCATCTATAGTAATGCCAGGAATAAACTCTGCCAGACTACCTACAGATTTATCAGAAATACCACAAGGCACAATTCTATGAAAACCAACTAAATCTGGACAAACATTGAGAGCAAAACCGTGCATTGTTATCCAACGACTAACTTTAATCCCGATAGCTGCTATTTTTCGTCCCTCTAACCAAACTCCTGTTAAACCTGGATATCTTTCACCATTGAGACCATAGGTATCTAAGACTTGTAACAATACTTCTTCTAATTGTCGTAAATACCAATGTAAGTCCTGCTGATAACGTCTTAAATTGAGAATAGGATAACCCACCAGTTGGCCAGGACAATGATATGTCACTTCCCCGCCTCGCTCCACTCGATAAAGTTCATATTCATTTTGATTGGGATCGAATTTAAGAAAATCTAATTTTGCCCCTTGTCCTAAAGTATAAACTGGTGGATGTTCTAATAATATTAGGACATCAGTTAATTCTGGACAATTGCGACGTTGTTGGACAAGTGATTTTTGCCATTCCCAGGCCACTGAGTAACTGATTAATCCTGGACAAATTAAATGGCAAGTTTTTGGTAAACAGGGACTATTTTGATACACCATATTATTTCATGTCAGGAAGGCAGAAGGCAGAAGGCAGAAGGCAGAAGGCAGAAGGAAAAGAAAGGTTCAAACAGATAAGGTTTCTATTCAGGAAGGCAGAAGGCAGAAGGCAGAAGGCAGAAGGCAGAAGGCAGAAGGCAGAAGGAAAAGAAAGGTTCAAACAGATAAGGTTTCTATAACTATGGCAGAAATAACTAACCAGTCACAAAACCCTAAAAGCATTACCAATCAATACTTTTGACTATCTTGAGTATGTCTTACATTCTGAGGAGACCTCAGTAATTACACACTCGCTTTTGACTTCGGCGTAGTGGCACTAGACATCTCCAATAATAAAAAATAAAATTAATTCTCGTATAGAAATCATTAATTTTTTCTGCCTACTCCCTACTCCCTACTCCTTCTTTTCTGGAGATACTGTGAATTATTCAAACAATCAAGACTAAATTTAGCTACATTTAAGCAAAAAAAATCAAGAATTGTCAAGGGATGCAAAGGATTTTAAAGATAAGATGTTGGGAAGAATACAAAGTGCTACTCTAAATAATACAGCCCAAACATTAGCGGAGGGAGCTTATGAAGCTTGTTATCCAGGGTAAGAATATAGAAATAACTGATTCCATTCACGAGTATGTTAATCAAAAAATTGAAAAAGCTGTTAGCCATTTTCAACAACTCACTACAGAGGTAGATGTACATCTATCAGTAGCTCGAAACCCACGGATAAATCCTAAACAGACGGCAGAAGTAACTATCTACGCTAACGGTACAGTCATTCGTGCCCAAGAAAGTAGCGAGAATTTGTACGCTAGTATTGACTTAGTAGCAGATAAAATTGCACGCCAATTAAGAAAATATAAAGAAAAGCGTCAATCCAAGCTTAATAAAGCTAAAACTGTAGAGATGATAGAATCACAACCAGTCAAGCAGGACTTGATTGGCGATCGCCAACCTGAGCTACCTAGTGAAGTAGTACGGACAAAATATTTTCCTATGTCTCCGATGACGGTAGGGGAAGCTCTTGAGCAGCTACAATTTATCGATCACGATTTCTATATGTTTTCCAATGCTGCAACAGGCGAGATAAATGTGGTCTATAAACGTTATCATCATGGTGGTTATGGTTTAATTCAACCACGGCCTACTAATGGGCATAGTAACAATGGGAAAGCAGCTCATAGTATTGATGAAGTAGCAGATATTGAATCTGCTCAAGTTTAGAATGATTTCAGGATTGGAGTTATAGCGGGGAATAGGGAACAGGGAATAAGGAACAGGAGAAAGAAATTTCTCTATCTGAGGTTCATCATCAGTCTATGTCCTAAGTAACTTTATTCCTTGCTATATTCACTAATCTCTGAGTGATTCATTTGAATAATATTAGGGCTTATACAAAAACTCTAATTGCAGGGTGTGTTGCAACGCACCCTATACTAAGGCTATGAGATAGAGAATTTTGCCTAATATCTATCATGTCTGAATAATTAGTGATCAAAAAACTTTCTCCTTCTCCTCTTCGTTTACTTCCTCCTGACTCCTGACTCCTCCGTCGTTTATTTATAATTGTTCAACCGGACATGATATCAAGTCTCTGATGACAGCCTTTTAGTGCAGAATGACGGAAATAATTTATCGGTTATAAAATCCTAAAAGTCTTACCAATCAATACTTCTGACTTCCGCTTCAGGCAGGTATTACTTTTAATGTTTTTAAAGCTTCTTCAACGTGAGCGTCAAAATCGAGCATAGAGTCAAAGATATGACGGATAATTCCTTCTTTGTCTATGACGTAAGTCACTCTACCCGGCAGTATCCAGAGTGTAGCTGGAACACCATATAATTCTCTGACTTTGTTGTTAGTATCGCTTAAAAGAGTAAACGGTAAATTATACTTTTTAGCAAATTGTTTGTGAGACTGTTGAGAGTCTGCACTAATACCAATCACTTCAGCACCAGCATCTGTAAAGACTTGATATTTATCTCGAAATGCACAAGCTTCTTTAGTGCATCCAGGTGTATCATCTTTTGGATAAAAATAAACGACAACATTTTTCTTACCACGGAAGTTAGATAGAGAAACTGGGGTTTCGTCTTGGGATGGTAAGGTGAAATTTGGTGCTGGATCTCCTACTTTAACTGCCATATTTAAGTTATAAGTCCAATTTTTTTGGATATAATGTTAACTTTTTGTTATATTAGCGTACATTTTTTGATATGTCTAATATCATGTTCGGTTAAATAATTATACTTTGGTAGAAGGAAAGCAGAGGGCAGAAGGCAGAAGGAAGAGAGCAAAGTTTGAAGTGAAGAAGTTTTTATAACTAATCATCCGAACATGATACAATGCACTAATAGTGAGTAATATGTAACTAAAGTAACTAAGCTAATATACATTAATTTTGAGGATAATTAAAGATAAAGTTCAAGATAGAAAATAGAGTTTTATCGCTAATTTAAGTGGAGATAATACAGCAGTTTCTGAAACTATGAGGTACAGTTATTTTTATTATTTTCTATTGCCTGTTGTCTCAAACCTAAAATTTTGTACCTCATAACAACGGGAAACGCTGTCAGTAATTATAGATAGAATTTGTTGATTAACTCTAAAAGCTTTTATTTGTAAATTATCGCTCCTTTTTTACTGAAAAAAATGCAAGTTTTTAGCAAAAAAAAAATTAAAATGCTCCATTTTTACTAAGTATAGAAATACAAACATCAGACAATTATTCCTACTGATTTATGACTTCTGTCGTAAGCGCCGTCAGCCAGCCTCCCATCGGAGGAACTGCATTATCAGCTATTAGCTATTGCTTTTAATTTAGGATAAAAGCTTTATTAATTGTCTTACTACATAAGTAGGGTTTGCGCTCATAAAGTTTTTTTGGTAAGGGTAGTAGACAAAATCCAGAATCGGTGAAGTCAGGAGGAATGAGAATTATAGAAGAAATAGTCAGAAGAATAGTACCTTGATTGTTCTGCCATAATCATCCCAAAATGCTAACTCTTTGAGTATTTTAGACTGAAAACTTGCGCACTTTTTTAGACCTAAAAATGCTAAAACCTTTGTCTATAAATGCTTTGATATTTAATCAGCAAGCCCTAAGTAAGGAATTTTCCTGTCACAAAATATCTCATTGCACTAAATTTAATAAATTATACAAGTTCTAAAAAATAAGACTTTACTTCATTAACACTTCAGTTATTAAGAAAGAATAATAGTTCAGTAATGTTTGTAACAATTATCGGTATTAAATTAAAATATATTATGTCTTTTCATCCTACTTCCTAACTCTCAAAAATATGTAGCAATAATGCGTTAAATTTTTTATTTTTTTTGTCTTTAGCAGTAATATCATATCCGGATAATTAGTGATAAAAAAAACTTTTTCCCTTCAAACCTTTTCTTTCCTTCTGCCTTCTGCCCTCTGCCTTCTGCCTTCCTGATAATTAGTGATAAAAAAACTTTTTCCCTTCAAGCCTTTTCTTTCCTCCTGCCTTCTGCCCTCTGCCTTCCTGATAATTAGTGATAAAAAAACTTTTTCCCTTCAAGTCTTTTCTTTCCTTCTGCCTTCCTTCCTAGAAAGTGTAAGTATTCAAACGGATTTGAGATAAGCAGTCAGCTATCAGCAATTAGTAATGAATAATTACTTCTAAGGTATAGTCAGGGTACTTTGGTGGTAACTTTTGATTCTTTCTCAATTTCAAAGGTTGCTTTTACGCGGACCCAAAATTAATAGCTTAATAGCTGATAACTCATGGCTTTTTGCGCAGCATTCCGCAGAAAATGCTTGCTTTTCGCATAGTTATCTATACCAATAATTTGCTGATTTTTTGTGCTTAAAGTTACACGTTCCTAAAGACTCTATAAAATCTACAAACTTTAAGGGTAAGTAATCAAGTAGGTACAAAAAAAATTACCATCATATATAATAAGATGTTAACAGCAAATCATTTAGAATTGCTATCTATTAATTATTATCAATAACCAGAATAATTTAAAATGCATGATTTAGCTAAATTTACTCTCAGAGATATGATTGAATGTAGTTTGAAATTACGCCAGATAGGTAATGAAGCAGTCAGTATGGAAGAAACAGCTAATAGGATTGTAAATTACCTTTATAATAATTTAGATAATTACCAAACAAAGGAAAAATCTTGTGCTTTAATCCGCTTTTTTAAAACTCATACATTTGAGAATTTAGAGCCACATCTACAACAACTTGCTCAACAAATGTTAAGCAGTGATTTTAGTACTGAAAAATTAAAATGTTTAACACTTTTAGCAACTGCTGGTGAGCGGGAAGAATGGAATAATCGCCTTAACTCTAGAGGTCATCAAGTCATTCCTCTCTCTTGTGAGGAAGTAGTAGAAAAAATCCCAATGATTTCTCAATTAATTTATCAATTTGGTTTAGATATTAATTCACTACTAAAACCTGAAACTCAACAGTTAATTGAATTAGAACAAAAAAACTACAATGTTTTTTATATTCCTGATGCAGTTTCTAGTGAATACATTCCAGTAAAAGAAAATTTTGTGATTCATTTTGGGATTAAATCTGTTTTAGCTTTTGGAGGTTTGTTGCCTGATGGTAATCTGTTTGCAGTAATTTTATTTTCTAAAGTAAAAATTCCTCGTGCTACAGCCGAAATGTTTAGCACTTTAGCTTTAAGTATTAAAACAGCTATTTTACCTTTTGTCGATCGCAAAACTTTTAATAATTATTCTCATCTCACTTCTGCTTTACCAAAGGTTGAAGAATTAAACTCAAAAATTGCTACTTTAACTCAACTACTTGAGGTTTCAGAACTTTATGCTATCAAACAATCAGACCGTTTAGAACAAACTATTAGTCAACTTTCTCAAACTCTTGAAAACCTAAAAAATACTCAAAAAGAGTTAGAAATAAAACAAATTGAAGCTGAAGCTGCTAATCGTGCTAAAAGTGAATTTATCGCAATGATGAGCCATGAAATTAGGACACCGATGAATGGAGTTTTGGGCATGACAGAATTACTATTAAATACAAATTTAACTTCACAACAACATGATTTTATTAAAACAATTTCTGATAGTGGAGATGCTCTTTTAAATATTATTAATGACCTGCTTGATTTTTCCAAAATGGAATCAGGAAAACTAGAATTATATTACGAAGCTTTTAATTTACAAGAATGTCTTGAATCAATTATGGATTTATTTGCTCCTAAAGCATTCAATCAAAAAATAGAATTAGCTTACTATTGGCATCCTTCTACTCCTAAAAATATTATTTTAGATTCCCGAAGAATACGTCAAATTTTAGTAAATATTCTGAGTAATGCTTTGAAATTTACAAAAAATGGTGCAGTGACTGTATCCGTATCTAGTAAAGTTATTAATCAAGGAGAAAAAAAGCCTCGTTACCAATTTGAATTTGCTATAAAAGATACAGGAATTGGTATTTCTCTAGAACAACAACATCGTTTATTTAAGCCTTTTAGTCAAGTTGATAGCTCCACAACTCGTAAATATGGAGGAACAGGTCTAGGTCTTGTTATTTGTAAGCGTTTAGCAGAAATTATGGGGGGGGAAATTTGGGTAGAAAGTCAGCTAGGTCAAGGTTCAACTTTCTATTTTACTATTACCACCAAAATTACCAGTAATGTACCAAAAACTATTCCTCCTAGCTTGTCGGGAAAAAGAATTTTAATTGTTGACGATAATGCTACTAGTTGTCAAATTTTAGCCCAACAAATACAAGACTGGAATATGTTACCTGTAGCTACACAAGAATCCAATCAAGCTTTAGAATGGTTCAGGCAGGAGAGAAATTTTGATGCCATTATCCTAGATTGGCAAATGCCAAATATGGATGGTTTAACTTTAGCTAAAGAAATTAGAAAGTTACAATTTGGCCGAGAATTACCTTTAATTATCGTAACTTCTGTAGGAGTTACCGAACAAGAAATAGTTAGTAAAATCAATTTTTCTGCTATATTAACTAAACCTATTAAACAATCTCAACTTTATGAAACACTAGCTCATGCTTTTAGATTAGAACAACCAAACACTATAGTACAATCAAATCCGATGAAAATGATTGAACCTGTTAACAATTCTCTTCTTTCTATTCTTCTTGCAGAAGATAATCAAGTAAATCAAAAAGTTGCTTTGTTAATGCTGAAAAATTTGGGCTATAGCGCTGATGTCGCAGTTAATGGTTTAGAAGTCATTGCAGCAGTACAACGTAAGTCTTATGATGTGATCTTAATGGATGTGGAAATGCCAGAAATGAATGGGGTAGAAGCGACTTGTTGGATTCGTCAACATTTTCCAGATAGCCAAAAGCCTTATATCATAGCCATGACTGCAAGTGCAATGCAGGAAGACCGCCAAATTTGTTTAGATTCAGGAATGAATAATTATGTTTCTAAACCCGTGAAAATTAATCAGTTAAAATCCATATTGCAATTTAACTGAGAGGTAGCATTCAGCGATCGGCGGTCAGCTATCAGCTTTAGTAGACAATTTAAGCTCGTTGTTTTTGTGCTTCAATTCTTTGTTCAAAAGCCCAGGTAGAAGTTAAGCAAATACTTGGTTAACTCATGAAAAAGCTGAGAGCTGAATGCTTATGATATAACTCCTAATACCAAGGGTGATAAATGTTTGTTACAAATGGTCGGAACGTTCCATGCAACGTCCTTACGAAAGAAGGAAGAGGGAAGACCGAAGTTGGGTTAAATATTGAAAAAAAGGAAAAAAAGATAGAGATAACTATCTCAAATGAACTGGATTAGCTATTTTTAAGCATATCCGAACGATGTTTTTAAAAAATATTTGGACTGTTGATAGTATCCAAGAGTCAGTAGTCATTATAAGTAGCTATTATTATCATTTTTTACCATTAAATAATCAATTGTAATACCTTGTACATTTAGATAAAATATTTTAGTTGACTAGATTATTTGTAAAATTCTTTTTTCAAGCTAGTATAAATCATCCAGATACTTTCTAATATCAAGTATCATTAATTAGCCATGATAAAAAAGTTTTCTCTGATAAATTTTTCCCTATTCTCTATTCCCTATTCCCTGTTCCCTATTCCCTAAAATTTTTATTGTGGGTATTTCAAAGATAAATGATATAAATCAAATGAAAAAAAAAGAGTCAAAACCCCTACAGTTATTCAGATGGAAGCAGTTGAATGTGGTGCTGCTGCCCTCTGTATCATCCTCGCTTATTACGGTCGCATTGTACCTCTAGCCAAACTTCGACAAGAATGTGGAGTTTCCCGCGACGGTAGCAAAGCATCCAAAATAGTTGGTGCTGCCAGAAATTACGGCATGGAAGCAAATGGTTTCAAAGCAGAAACCCTCGACTTACTTGACGAACTATCTCCCCCCTACATTGTATTTTGGGAATTTAATCATTTCTTAGTTGTAGAAGGATTTAATAAACATCAGGTTTTCCTCAACGATCCTGCCACCGGGCCTCGCACAGTTTCCTGGGATGAATTTGATGAAGGCTTTACCGGAGTTATCCTCACGATCGAACCCGGAGAGGAATTTGAAAAAGGTGGTCGTAAACCAAGCATCATCCCATTATTATATCAAAGACTCCGACCATCTTTAGGGGCAATAATTTATTGTATCGTTGCAGGTTTTCTGCTAGTAATTCCCGGTTTAACAATACCAGTATTTAGTCAGATATTTGTCGATAATATTCTTGTGGAAAATCGTACCAACTGGTTGCGCCCCCTAGTTTTAGGAATGACGATCGCTACGATATTACAAACTTTACTAACATTATTACGACTACGCTACCTGAGAAAATTAATGATTAAATTATCTATTGGGATGTCTAGTCAGTTTATGTGGCATATTCTACGACTGCCAGTAGGATTTTATGCCCAAAGATATGCTGGAGAAATTAGCGATCGCCTCAATATTAATAATGAAGTTGCCCAAGTGCTTTCTGGACAATTAGCAACTACAGTTATTGATACAGTAATGATAGTATTTTATGGGTTAGTAATGTTTGCCTACGATCGCGTACTAACTTTAATCGGAATTAGCTTTGCTGCGGTCAATATCATAGCTTTGCAGTGGGTATCTCGGCAACGGGTAGATGCCAATATGCGATTAGTACAAGATGAAGGTAAACTTGCGGGGGCAAGTATTGCGGGGTTGCAAAGCATGGAAACCCTAAAAGCATCGGCCCTAGAGTCAGACTTTTTTTCTCGGTGGTCTGGATATTATGCCAAAACCGTGAATACTGAGCAACAGTTGGAAGTAACAAACCAAGTTTTAGAGATTTTACCAACATTTTTATCATCCCTCACATCAGTATTGGTATTAGTCGTAGGTGGTTTGCGAGTCATGGAAGGGGAACTCAGTATTGGTATGTTGGTAGCATTTCAGAGTTTGATGTTAAGCTTTCAGCAACCTGTAAATACTTTGGTTGGTTTTGGCAGCACTCTCCAGGAATTAGAGGGAGACTTGAATAGACTGAATGATGTACTTAGCAATGAGACGGAGGCAGAAAGTAGAGGGCAGAAGGCAGAAGAGGAGGCAGAAGGAAGAGAGGATACAGATATTGCTGAGGCTTCACAAGCAACAAAACTCAAGGGTTATGTAGAATTGCGGAATATTACATTTGGCTATTCACGTGTAGATCCACCTCTAGTCGTAGATTTTAATTTGTCGTTGCAACCAGGGCAAAAGATAGCATTAGTTGGTGGCAGTGGTTCGGGAAAATCGACGATCGCTAAGTTAATTTGTGGTTTGTATCAACCGTGGGAAGGAGAAATTTTGTTTGATGGTGTTCTCAGAGAGGATATTTCACCTACAGTATTAACTAATTCTCTGTCGATGGTGGAACAAGAAATATTTTTATTTGGTGGCACGGTGCGCGATAATTTAACTTTGTGGAACCCGACAATATCAACGGCTCAACTGATGAAGGCTTGTCGGGATGCTGTTATCCATGAAGCAGTAATGGCACTTCCTGGTGCATACGATGGTGAGTTATTGGAGGGAGGAGCAAACTTAAGTGGGGGTCAAAGACAGAGGTTAGAAATTGCTCGTGCTTTGGTAAATAATCCTACAATATTAGTAATGGATGAGGCAACGAGTGCTTTGGATGCGGAAACAGAGAAAATAATTATTGATAATTTGCGGAGTCGGGGGTGTAGTTGTATTATTGTGGCGCATCGCTTGAGTACTATTCGTGATTGTGATGAGATTATTGTTTTGGAATATGGAGAGGTGGTGCAGCGTGGCACTCATGAGGAAATGTTACAGGAAGAGGGAGTGTATCAGGAGTTGATTAGTTCCGAGAGTTAGTGAGTGTGGGTATGATCTTGCCCCCCGAGCAAGCCAATTTTGGGGGGAATATAGCGCTACGCGCAAGTCAGAAGTCAGAAGTCAGAAGTTAGAAGTTAGAAGTAATCCTTGACGCTCGTTTGAGTGTCTATAATTGCCCTAACCTATTTGCGTAATGCTATAAAACTCTAAAAGTCCCCCAGAATTCGGTGATTTAGGGGGCTTGACTAGAACCAAACAATCGCACATTCATATAATGTATAGCTCTGATTCTAGGTATGATCTTGCCCCCCTAGCCCCCCAAAATTGGGGGGAATAAAACTCTAAAAGTCCCCCAGAATTGGGGGATTTAGGGGGCTTGACTAGAACCAAACAATCGCGCATTCATACTTCAATTCAGCAACGCCTAATACCAAATCCGGTTTAAATAAGAGATTTATTGTCAGGGTAAGGCAGAAGGGTTAGAAGCATTTGGACAAATTCGCTTTTCATAACCGGATTTGGTATAATATATAACCAGATAAATAATTTCTAACTTCTGAATTCTCAAATAACTTCTGACTTCAAACTTCTGACTTCTGACTTCAAAAAATGGTTGACATTTTGTATACTTAAAGTTAAGATAAAAAGTAATAGCTTTGGTATAAAGAACCTCAACAAATGAATAGCAGTAGCTTTTTGGTCATTTATAGTCTTTTATAAATGGTTAAAAGGTTGTTTTTCATCTTTGCATGGTACCCCACATACGCGCCTCCCAGAATCGCTGTTAGCGAAGCTTTGCGTTAGCAAAATGCTGATTCTTTCGTTGACCCGCGTTGATGCCATGCTGGGAGCGGGTTTGAGGGTCGTCATTTTGGCAAAATTTGCCTTGTTGATTTTTTTATCAAAGGGGTGCGTCGATTTGGGGGTCTGAAAGCCTTGTTCTGTCGTGGTTCCAAAACGTAGCTCCCCCCCGCTGGGTTTAATGCGGATTAGTTGGAAAC
>NZ_CEZPJD010000101.1:0-15243 GCF_983059655.1 Okeania sp. | reverse complement strand
GTTGCCTGTTGCCTGTTGCCTGTTGCCTGTTGCCTTGCGCGTAGCGCTATAAAACTCATTTTTTTTGCAATATTTTTCCTGAAAAATTAACCACTTTTTTACTTTAAAAATTAACTTAATAAAAATTAATTAAAATGACTATAAACGAACTATTAAACGAACTTTCAGAACAGGGTGTAAAACTGTGGACGGATGGCGAACAATTACGCATTCGTGCTAATAAAGGTGTCATCACACCCGAAAAACGGGAAATAATTTCTGAACACAAGGCAGAAATCCTGGAACAGTTGCGACAAAACAATGTTGGAGCTAGTACCACATCTTTACCTGTTATCGTACCTCAACCTGATAAACGCTACGAACCTTTCCCTATGACAGATATTCAATATGCGTTTTGGGTGGGTAGGATGGGAGTGTTGGAATTAGGTCATGTTGCGAATCATGGTTATTACGAAATTGAAGCAGTTGGTCTCAACTTAGAGCGTCTCAACCAAGCACTCAATCAACTAATTCAGCGTCACGATATGTTACGGGCGATTATGTTATCGGAAGGTTTACAACAGGTATTGGAAAAAGTACCGACTTATGAAATGTCAACTCTTGATTTGAGAGGGGAGGATGAAGATGTTGCTCAAGCAAGGATTTCAGAAGTACGAGATATCATGTCTCATCAAGTCTTACCTGCGGACAAATGGCCGTTGTTTCAGTTTAGAGCTACTATTTTAGAGCAACAACGCTTCAGACTGCATATTAGTTACGACCTGCAAATATTTGATGCTTGGAGCATGATGCGGTTGTTTGAGGAGTGGTTTGAGCTTTACGAAAATCCAGAATGCCTTCTTAAACCACTGGAAATTACATTCCGTGATTATGTTTTAGCGGAACAAGGTTTAGAAAATACAGAGTTGTATGAGCGATCGCGACAATATTGGTTAAACCGGATAGATAGCTTACCACCTGCTCCAGATTTACCTCTGGCAGTCAATCCTAATTCTATCAAAGATTATCAATGCCAGCGCTTCAGTGGAAAACTAGACAAGACTAACTGGCAAAAGTTGAAAAAACGAGCTGGTGAAGCAGGTTTAACTCCATCCGCTGTATTGTTAGCTGCATTTGCGGATGTACTAACATTATGGGGTAAAAATTCTCAGTTTACCATGAATCTCGCTTTATTTAACCGCTTGCCTCTACATCCCCAGGTCAACAATATATTAGGTGACTTTACTTCTGTAACTCTATTAGCAGTAGACAACTCAGCAACAGAAACATTTACAAAAAGGGCATTACGGTTACAGCGACAACTGTGGCAAGATTTAGAACACCGCTATTTTAGTGGGGTGCGAGTCATGCGAGAAATAAATCGCAGGCAAGGCCAAGCTCCTACTGCGATGCCAGTTGTTTTTACTAGCGCCATTGGTTTTGATGCATTAGGTCAAGAAACCTCAAGTTTATTTAGGTTTGGAGAGTTAGTCTATGCTATTAGTCAGGCATCTCAGATATGGATGGATCATCAAGTTAGCGAACAAAATGGAGAATTAGTATTTACTTGGGATGCAGTAACAGCATTATTTCCAGAAGGAATGATTTCGGATATGTTTGATGCTTATTATTGTCTGATCCGAAATTTAGCTACTTCTGATGTTGCCTGGAACGAGACCACAAGACAAGGAATGATGCCAGTTAAGCAACTATTACAGAGAAAAAATATTAATGCTACAGAAAAGCCAATTTGTGATGGAACTCTGTATGGTTTGTTTGCAAAGCAAGTTCAGGTGCGCGGAAATGAGGTTGCTGTTATTTCTAGCAGTCGCTCCTTGAGTTACCATCAGTTATCCGAATTGTCAATCCAGTTAGGTGTAAAGTTACAGCAGTTGGGAGCAGCACCTAATAAACTGGTGGCAATAGTTATGGAAAAAGGATGGGAGCAGATAGTTGGTGTTTTGGGGGTTTTAGCTGCTGGTGCTGCTTATGTTCCTATTAATCCTAAAGAAGCAAAGGAGCGTTTGCAATATCTATTGGACAATAGTAAGGCAGAAATTGTGCTTACTCAGTCTTGGTTGACAGATCTTGCACTACCGGACAATATTAAGCGCATTGATGTCGATACTTTCTCCCCATCTCCAACGGATAATTTTCTATCACCTGTTACTGTTTACCCTGATGACTTAGCTTATCTGATCTACACTTCCGGTTCCACAGGTTTACCCAAGGGAGTAATGATAACTCATCAGAAAGCGGTTAACACTATGGTCTATACTAACCAACGTTTTAATGTGGGTGTCAAGGATAGAATGTTAGCTGTTACTGCTCTCCACCATGATATGTCTGTTTACGATATCTTTGGTCTTTTGAGTGCTGGTGGCACAATTGTTATGCCTGATGCTGCCCGAATTAAAGACCCCTATCACTGGATTGAATTAATAAACTCAAAGCAGGTAACTATGTGGAATTCAGTACCTGCAATGATGGAAATGTTGGTTGAATCTGCGTTAAGTTCTCATCTGTCACTACCATCTAGTTTCCGTATAGCATTTTGGGGAGGAGATTGGATATCTCTATCGTTACCAAAACGTTTAAGAACATTAGTAAATGATGTAGAAATTATCAGTGTTGGTGGTCCGACGGAAACAACTGTTTGGAATATTTGCTACTCAATAAAAGAGGTCGAACCTAGTTGGAAAAGTATTCCTTATGGTCAACCAATGACAAATTCTAAATACTATATATTGAATGAAAATTTAGAAGATTGTCCGATGTGGGTTCCCGGTCAAATGTACTGTGCTGGAGTGCAAGTTGCTAAAGGTTATTGGCGTAATGAAGAAAAGACTAATAGTAGTTTTATTACTCATCCACGCACTGGAGAACGAATATATGGAACGGGAGATTTAGGGCGATATTTACCAGATGGAAATATTGAGTTTGTTGGTAGGGTAGATTTTCAAATTAAGATTCGAGGACACCGGGTAGAAACTGGAGAAATAGAGGCAGCTTTAACTAAACATTCGGGAGTAAAATCTGCAGTTGTTAAAGCATTTGGTAAAGATGAAAAACAACGTTTAGTTGCTTATCTAATTCTCAGTCAAAAACCAGAGCCAACTATTGCCGAAATAAGTCAATTTTTGCAAGATAAATTACCAGAATATATGATACCCTCAGCTTATATATTTCTGGATAAATTTCCTCTATCTGCCAATGGTAAAATAGATAGGCGATCGCTCCCTCAACCAGAAGGAAATTTATTAACAATAGAGACTAATTATGTAGCACCTCAAACCAAGATTGAGAAAATCATTGTGGAAATTTGGCAAGAGGTATTAGAGTTAGAAAAGGTAGGAATTAAAGATAACTTTTTTGATGTTGGTGGGAACTCTTTACAAGTTACTAAAATTTATAATCAACTGCGAAAAACATTACCAAATGAATCTCAAAATATCTCTTTAGTGGATGTGTTTAAATATCCAACTATTAGTGAATTATCAGAAAAATTAGACCATAATCTCAAACAGTTAACTGAAAACTCAACCCAGTTTCAGATACCAACCATTCAAGCTATCTCCCGTAACGAACAACCCCTCAATCTATCCTGGACGCAAGAAAGACTGTGGTTCCTCAACCAACTGGAAGGTCAAAATGCCACTTACAATATACCAGGAGCATTCTGGGTTAAGGGGAACTTAGACATTAATGCCCTACAACTAGCATTATCAGAAATAGTGCGTCGCCACGAAGTATTGCATACCAGTTTTCCCACACAAAATGGCCAACCAATACAGGTAATTAATCCAGATACCACTATCAACATTAATATTGTAGACTTCCAGCAACTAGAACCAACAAAACGTGAAACTATCATCCTGCAAGAAGTACAAAAAGAAGCAATTACTCCCTTTAACTTAGAAATAGCACCATTAGTTAGGTGTAGTTTATTGCAGCTATCAACCACAGAATCTGTATTGTTACTGACAATGCATCACATTGTCTCTGATGGTTGGTCAATTGGGATATTCATTCAAGAACTATCTAGTTTATATCAAGCTTTCACAAAAGGAGAACCATCATCCTTAGCAGAATTACCAATTCAGTATGCAGACTTTGCAGCTTGGCAAAAACAATATTTGAGTGGAGAAATACTAGAAACTCAACTTAATTACTGGAAGCAAAATTTAGCAAATCCACCTGAACTATTACAATTACCAACTGACCGCCCTCGACCAACTTCTCAAACTTACCAAGGTGCTACTCACTGTTGGACAATAGAAACAGAATTAACAGAGAAGTTACAAAACCTATCTCGCCAGAATGGTACAACTTTATTTATGACCATATTGGCCGCCTTTGCAACTTTACTATATCGTTACAGCGGTCAGTCAGATATTTTAATAGGTTCGCCCATAGCTAATCGGAACCGTAGTGAAATTGAGCCTCTGATTGGATCTTTTGTCAATACTTTAGTATTAAGAACAGCATTTGTGGATGATCCTAGTTTTGAGGAATTGCTAGCACAAGTGAAGGAAACCACACTGAAGGCATATCAAAATCAAGATGTGCCTTTTGAGCGAGTGGTAGAAGCATTGCAACCACAAAGGTCTTTGAGTCATTCACCTCTGTTCCAAGTAATGCTTGTTCAGCAAAATGCACCAATGAATGAAGTGGAATTACCTGGTGTGAGTTTAAGTTTTATTAAGCAAAAAAGCACCATTGCTAGATTTGATTTAACTTTATCCATCATGGAAACAGAGTCAGGGATAGTAGGTGAATGGGAGTACAACACTGACTTATTTGATAGTTCAACTATTGAGCGGACGACTGTTCATCTCCAGAATTTACTAGATGGAATAGTGGAAAATTCTGCACAGAAGATAAGTGAATTGCCAATATTGAGTGCAGTAGAACGTCATCAGTTGTTAGTGGAATGGAATAATACAGAGGTTGAATATCCAAAGGATAAATGTATTCATCAATTATTTGAACAACAGGTAGAAAAAACACCGGACGCTGTAGCAGTAGTATTTGAGCAGCAACAATTAACATATCAAGAGTTGAATGCTCAAGCTAATCAACTAGCTAATTATCTGCAAAGCTTAGGTGTGAAACCGGACACATTGGTAGGTATTTGTGTTGAGCGTTCCGTGGAAATGGTAATCGGTTTATTGGGTATTCTCAAAGCAGGTAGTGCTTATGTACCTCTCGATCCTAATTATCCACAAGAGCGACTGAGTTATATGTTGAATGATTCTGAGGTTAAAGTATTGCTGACTCAGAGTTCATTGTTGGCATCTTTACCCACAGATACTGCACAAGTAATTTGTTTGGATACTGACTGGGATGTTATTGAACAATACAGCTTAGAGTATCAATATACTGGAGTATGCTCAGATAATTTAGCTTATGTTATATACACTTCTGGTTCTACTGGAAAACCTAAAGGAGTTGCAATTGAACATTTTTCTTTGTGTAACCTTGCTCAAGCACAAGCAAATTTATTTGATGTCAAACCAAGCAGTCGTGTTCTTCAATTTGCCTCTTTCAGCTTTGATGCTTCTGTCTGGGAAATATTTATGGCTCTAACAAAGGGAGCCGTTTTAATTTTAGGAAAGACTCCTGAGTTAATGCCTGGTTTAGATTTGCAGCAAACTCTACACCAATACGAAGTAACTCATGTGACATTACCTCCTTCTGCTCTATCAGTATTACCTACAGATGAGTTGCCATTCTTAAGTCATATCGTTGTAGCAGGAGAAGCATGTTCGATGGAGTTGATTAATCAGTGGTCTGTCGGTCGTCGTTTCTTTAATGCTTATGGTCCAACTGAATCTACAGTTTGTGCTACAGTAGCTCCAATAGATCATGGTAGCGAGAAAGTAACTATAGGTCGCCCTATTGCCAATAGCCAAATTTACATTCTAGACGAACAGCTCCAACTACTACCCATAGGAGTACCGGGAGAATTATACATCGGAGGTGATGGTTTAGCTAGAGGCTATCTCAACCGACCAGAACTAACGAGCCAAAAATTTATCCAAAATCCTTTCTCTAATTCTCAGTCAGAACGTATTTACAGAACAGGAGACCTTGCTCGTTACAATAATGATGGCAACATAGAATATCTAGGTCGCATTGATAACCTAGTTAAGCTCCGAGGTTTCCGTATTGAACTTGGGGAAATTGAATCAGTTTTATCTAGCCATGCTCAAGTACAACAAACTATAGTTATTTGTCGAGAAGATATCCCTGGAAATAAACAACTTGTAGCTTATATAGTTAGCACTGAAGCAGGATTAAATAGCACTGAATTGCGGCTTTATCTACAGTCAAAGTTACCAGAATACATGGTGCCTTCTGCTTTTATATTGTTAGAAACTCTTCCATTAACTCCCAATGGCAAAATTGACCGCAAAGCATTACCAGCACCAGATATAGATTCAAATCGTTCCCATGAATATGTTCCGCCTCAAACTGAAACTGAAAAACAGATTGCAACAGTTTTACAAGAGGTACTGCAATTAGAAAAAGTTAGTATTTATGACAATTTCTTTGAACTAGGAGCCAATTCTCTAATCTTAGTAAAAATCAATAATAAATTACAGGAAATATTATCAATAGAACTACCACTTGTTGATATGTTCACTTATCCAAATATAAAAGCTTTAAGTCAACATATAGCAAATGTTGATAATTCAAAAACTTTATCAGAATTACCACAACTAGATCGTAACCAAATTAAATCTACTCTGAAAAAAAGGCGTCAGCTCAGACAGCAGAATTAATCTTGTTATTAAGGATATATAGCAATATGATTTGAGTTGTGAGATATTGGAAACTTTTAGGAAACAGGGAACAGGGAACAGGGAACAGGGAACAGAGAAGAAGAAAAAAACGTATCATATGAATATCATAATTGATATATTCCATACTTTTAAGGAACACCTCAATTCTCACAACTGATTCCTGATTGCTATAGAAAGAGAACTAATTAATGATTTAGGTATTATTAATTATGATAATTTTTGTAATTAACGTTAACATAAAATTTTGAAAAATTATGACTAATTACTACTCAAAAAAACTACTGACTACTGGCTACTGACTAATTACTACTCAAAAAAACTACTGACTACTCAAAAAAATGACTTTAAATCAAATTGAACGGCAAGAAATAGCTAAAAAACTGACAAATCTATCTGATAAAAAACGGATAGCTTTAATAGAATTACTGACTAAAGAAGGAATAGATCCACTCAAATTACCGATCGCTCCTGCCATCAGAGAATCAAATAGATTTCCTCTTTCTTGGGCACAGGAAAGAATGTGGTTTCTTGACCAGCTAGAGGGAGCAAATGCTACCTATAATAATTCACTGGCGTTAACCATGACAGGCAATATTAACCATGATGCTCTGCGATCGGCTATAGCAGAAATTGTCCGTCGCCATGAAGTATTTAGAACTCGGTTTGAACTAATTAACGGTGTACCTTTACAAATAGTTGAACCAGACATTAACTTTGAAATAGAAATTACTGACAGGCAACATCTAGACCATACTCAACAACAGACAGACATAGAAAAATATCTTCAGCAAGAAGAGGCAAAACCTTTTAACCTGAACAGAGGGCCTTTGCTAAGAGTCAATCTAGTCAAACTTTCTGCTACAGAATCAATGTTGTTGATAACGATGCACCATATAATCTCAGATGGTTTGTCACTAGGAGTATTTCTCAAAGAACTCTCAATTTTATACACTACCTATAGTCAGGGTGGGTTGCCCTCCTTACCAAAATTACCAATTCAGTATGCCGACTTTGCCGTTTGGCAAAAACAATATTTGAGTGGGGAAGTATTAGAAACTCAACTAAATTACTGGAAGCAAAGTTTAGCAAATGCACCTGAATTATTACAATTACCAACCGATAGATCTCGACCTACAGTTCAAACTTACCAAGGTGCTACTTACTGTTGGACAATAGAAACCGAGTTAACCGAGAAGTTACAAAACCTGTCTCACGAGAATGGTACAACCCTATTTATGACTATGTTTGCAGCATTTGCTACATTACTATATCGTTACAGTGGTCAGTCAGATATTTTAATAGGTTCGCCCATAGCTAATCGTAACCGCAGTGAAATTGAATCATTAATCGGCTTTTTTATCAATACTTTAGTATTAAGAACTGCATTTGTGGATAATCCCAGTTTTGAGGAATTACTAGCACAAGTGAAGGAAACCACACTGAAAGGATATGAACATCAAGATTTGCCTTTTGAGAAAGTAGTAGAAGCATTGCAACCACAAAGGTCTTTGAGTCATTCACCTCTGTTTCAGGTAATGTTTAATTTGATGAATACAAGAATGAGTAAGGTGGAATTACCTGGTGTGAATTTAAGTTTGATCAAGCCACAAAACACAAGTGCTAAATTTGATTTAACCCTGTCAGTATCAGAAACTGAGTCTGGGCTATTGAATGAATGGGAGTACAACACTGACTTATTTGATAGTTCAACTATTGATCGGATGGCAGGTCATTTCCAGAATTTGTTGTCAGCAATTGTGGAAAATTCTGCACAGAAGGTAAGTGAATTACCAATGTTGAGTACGGCAGAAAATCGTCAACTGTTAGTGGAATGGAATAATACAGCAGTTGAATATCCACAGTCACAATGTATTCATAAGTTATTTGAACAACAAGTTGAAAAAACACCCGACGCAGTAGCAGTTGTATTTGAGGGGGAACAATTAACCTACTCTCAGTTGAATACTAAAGCTAATCAGTTAGCACATTACCTGCAAAACTTAGGTGTGAAACCGGAAACATTAGTGGGTATTTGTGTTGAGCGTTCAGTAGAAATGGTCATTGGTTTATTAGGTATCCTCAAAGCAGGTGCTGCTTATGTACCATTAGACCCCAGTTATCCCCAACAACGTATTGAGTTAATATTGTCAGACTCTCAAGCTTCAATATTGTTAACTCAAAAACATTTGGTTGCTACTCTACCAGAAAGTCAAGCTAGAGTTTTGTGTTTAGACAGTGAGGAAATTTTTACTAACCAAAGCTCAGAAAATCTTGTTAGTAATGTTAATGACGAAAATCTAGCTTACGTTATCTACACTTCCGGTTCCACAGGTAAACCTAAAGGCGTACAAATACCTCATCGTAATGTTGTTAATTTCTTGCTCTCTATGCAACAACAACCAGGTATAACGGAAGAAGATGTACTTTTGGCAGTCACTACTATTTCGTTTGATATTGCTGGATTAGAAATTTATCTACCTTTAATAACCGGAGCGAAAGTTGTATTAGCAAGTCGTGCGGTTACTACAGATGGAATAGAGTTAGCTAAACAAATTTCTTTGTCTAATGTAACAGTAATGCAAGGGACTCCCGCCACTTGGCAGTTATTACTAGCTTCGGGTTGGCAGGGGAATCAAAATTTAAAAATTCTTTGTGGTGGGGAAGCTTTACCTACTGACTTAGCACGGCAGTTATTAAATTGTGGTCATTCAGTATGGAATTTATATGGTCCGACAGAAACAACTATTTGGTCAACAGCATCTCAGGTAGAAGTTTCTCAACTAGAAAAGGCATCAATACCGATAGGGCGTCCCATTGCTAATACTCAACTCTACATTTTAGATGGCAATGATCAACCTGTACCAATAGGTGTATCAGGAGAGCTTCACATTGGTGGCGCTGGTTTAGCTAGAGGGTATCTCAACCGCCCAGAATTAACAGCGGAAAAATTTATTACTATCCCCCTTCCGTCCCCCTTAGAAAGGGGGAGACTAGAAAAAATCCCCCCTTTAGAAAGGGGAAAACCAGACAAAATCCCCCCCTTAGAAAGGGGGGTTAGGGGGGATAGTCTTTCCCTCTATAAAACAGGAGACTTAGCTCGTTATTTACCCGATGGCAACATAGAATATCTCGGTCGCATTGACAACCAAGTTAAGTTACGAGGTTTCCGTATTGAACTTGGAGAAATTGAATCAGTATTATCTAGCCATCTTCAAGTACAACAAACTGTAGTTATCTGTCGAGAAGATATCCCTGGAAATAAACAACTTGTAGCTTATTTAGTCACCTCTGAACCAGAGTTAAATAGTAGTGAATTGCGACTTTATCTACAGTCAAAGTTACCAGAATATATGCTACCTTCTGCCTTTGTCTTGTTAGAAACTCTACCATTAACACCCAATGGTAAAATAGACCGCAAAGCTTTACCAGCACCAGATATAAATTTAACTCGTTCCCATGAATATGTTCCGCCTCAAACTGAAACTGAAAAACAGATTGCAACAGTTTTACAAGAGGTACTGCAATTAGAAAAAGTTAGTATTTATGACAATTTCTTTGAGCTAGGAGCAAATTCTCTAATTTTAGTAAAAGTCAATAGTAAACTACGGGAAATATTATCAATAGAATTACCACTTCTTGATATGTTTACCTACCCAAACATCAAAGCTTTAAGTCAACATATAATCAAAAAAAATGAGACTCCAGAACCTTTATCAGAATTACCAAAACTAGAGATTAACCAAATCAAATCTAGTATTAAAAAAAGGCGTAAACTTAGACAAAAACATTAATATTTTGACTGAATTAATATTATAAAAGGAGATATAAAATATGAATGAAATTAATGATTTAGATATTGCAATTATTGGACTATCCGGTCGCTTTCCTCAAGCAAAAGATATTGATTCTTTCTGGCAAAACCTCAAAGATGGTGTTGAATCTATTTCTGTGCTTTCAGAACAAGAACTATTAGACTCTGGTATTAACTCTAACCTGCTCAAAAATCCCAACTATGTAAGAGCGAGACCAGTCATTTCAGATACCGAAATGTTCGATGCTAATTTTTTCGGTTTTAGTGCCAAGGAAGCTGAGTATCTCGACCCCCAACAACGTTTTTTCTTGGAATCAGCTTGGGAAGTGATTGAAAGTGCTGGTTATGATCCAGAAAAATATCGTGGGTCGATTGGAGTTTATGCAGGCATAGGTTTAAACACTTACTTACTTAACAATATCCACCCTACCTTTGACTCCGAAGATTTGGCGGGTGGGTATCAATTAATGATAACTAGCGATAAAGATTTTTTGCCTACTCGCGTTAGTTATAAATTAAATCTCCGGGGACCCGCTGTTAACGTCCAGACAGCTTGTTCAACTTCACTGGTGGCAGTCCATTTAGCCTGTCAGAGTTTGCTCAATGGAGAATGTAATATGGCTTTAGCTGGTGGAGTCTCAATTATTGTGCCTCAGAATGCAGGTTATCTATATACTGAAGGCATGATTCTTTCTCCAGATGGTCATTGTCGAGCTTTTGATGCCCAAGCTAAAGGCACTATACCAGGTAGTGGTTTAGGTATTGTAATGCTCAAGCGACTAGAAGATGCGATCGCAGACAGAGATTCCATCCATGCTGTTATTAAGGGTTCGGCCATTAATAATGACGGTTCCGTAAAAGTGGGTTACACAGCACCCAGTACAGAAGGTCAAGCTACAGTTATTGCCCAAGCTCAAGCTGTAGCTGAAGTAGATGCTGAGAGTATTACTTACATAGAAGCTCACGGCACTGGTACAACATTGGGAGACCCCATTGAAATTGCTGCTTTGACTAGGGCATTTAGAAGAAGTACCCAGAAACAGAATTTTTGTGCTATCGGTTCCCTAAAAACTAATATGGGACATATGGATGCAGCAGCAGGTGTGGGAGGATTGATAAAAACAGTATTATCTCTTAAACATAAGTTAATTCCCCCTAGTTTACACTTTGAAGAGCCATCGCCTCAAATTGATTTTGCTAACAGTCCATTCTACGTCAATACTACCCTATCTGAATGGAAGAGTAATGGTAGTCCTCGACGAGCTGGGGTTAGTTCTTTTGGTATTGGTGGGACTAATGCTCATGTCATTTTAGAAGAAGCTCCCCTAGTAACGCCTTCTGGAGAATCTCGAGGAAGGAATTTGCTGCTCATCTCTGCTAAAAGCAGTTCTGCACTAGACCAAGCAACTGCTAATTTGGCTAAACACTTTAAAGAAAATTCCGACTTAAATTTAGCTGATGTTGCTTATACCTTAAGTTGTGGTCGTCGAGCTTTTGATTATCGACGAATGTTAGTTTGTCAGTCAGCTACTGAAGCAGTAGAAGAACTAACAAATTTAGATTCCCAACAGGTTTTTACCAACAACGTCTTAGAATCTACAAACCGACCTGTTGTCTTCATGTTTCCTGGCCAGGGTTCTCAGTATGTCAATATGGCATTGGAAGTCTATGAAACTGAACCAGTATTTCGCGAACAAGTAGATTTATGCTCGGAAATACTCAAACCAGAGTTAGGGTTAGACTTACGTCACATCCTTTATCCTCAACAATCAGATACTCAGACTGCAGAGGAAAAATTACAACAAACAGCGATCGCTCAGGTAGCTCTTTTCGTCATAGAATATGCTCTAGCAAAATTATGGCAATCTTGGGGTATTTCTCCAAGTGCAGCGATCGGTCATAGTATTGGGGAATATGTAGCTGCAACTTTAGCAGAAGTATTCTCCCTAGAAACGGCTTTATCGTTAGTGGCAGCGAGAGGCAAAATGATGCAGCAACTTCCTACTGGTAAGATGCTTTCTATTCCACTTTCAAAAGAGCAACTCCAACCTCTATTAACAGAGAAACTTGCCATTGCAGTAATAAATGAGCCATCTCGATGTGTAGTTTCTGGGGATACAGAATCTATAGAAATTCTCGAAAATAAATTAGCTGCCCAAAATATAGAATGTCGTCGCCTCCATACTTCTCATGCCTTCCATTCTCAAATGATGGAACCTATCCTCAATGATTTTAGAGAAAGAGTTAAACAGGAATCATTAAAACCTCCTCAACTTCCTTATATTTCCAACTTGACAGGAGATTGGATTACAGAATCTCAGGCAACAGATCCTAATTATTGGGTGCAACATTTGCGTCAAACTGTTTTATTTGCTAAAGGGATGGAAAATTTGCTGAAAAATCCAGAACAAATTTTGTTAGAAGTAGGCCCTGGTCGAACTTTGACTTCCTTAACTAAACGAAATCCGAGTTTTGAGCAACAACAATTAGTATTAACATCAGTACGTCATCCGCAAGAAAATAAATCGGATGTAGCTTTTTTACTTACTTCTGTTGGTAATCTCTGGTTAGCTGGAGTTGAGGTCAATTGGTCTGCATTTTATAGTCAAGAGCATCGTTATCGCGTGCCTTTACCTACTTATCCTTTTGAACGTCAGCGTTACTGGATTTCTGCACCGAAACCAGGGGAAAAGACAAAACTGAAGCAAGAGCAAACGACAGGTAAACAGTCAGATATTTCTCAATGGTTTTATATTCCTTCCTGGAAACGTCTACCCCTACCAGCAACTCAACCAGAAAAATCATTAGGTAATATTTTGTTGTTTATAGATGAGTCTGGTTTCGGAGAAAAGTTAGCAACTCAACTGGCACAACTTTGTGAAAAAGTAATTTGTGTCAAAGTGGGAGACTCGTTTATGAAGGATAGTCAAGGAATTTATAGTTTAAATCCTTCTCAACCTGATGACTACAATACCTTGCTAGATGAACTTGTCAGCTCAAACTTAATTCCAGAAAAAGTGATTCATTTGTGGAGCTTGACAACAGAAAAATTAACAAAAGAGTTAGATGCAGATTTATTTGACAAAGCTCAGGATTTAGGATTCTATAGTTTGCTATTTTTTACTCAAGCTTGTGGAAAACAAGTCTTAGCAGATAATTGTGAAATTCTTGTCATCTCTAATAATATGCAGGATGTAACAGGAAGCGAGGTTTTGTCTCCTGAAAAAGCTACAATATTAGGGGCAGTAAAAGTAATCTCTCAAGAATACTTTAACTTTAACTGTCGTTGTATTGATGTAGCGCTTTCCGATACTGGGAATAAGCAAGAAAAGATACTTATAGAGCATCTAATTGCTGAATCAATTGCAAAATCTTCGGCACAAGTCATTGCTTATCGTGGAAAGTCTCGCTGGGTAGAAAATTTTGAATTATTTCCATTAAAACCTCAAACAAAATCTCCTCCACAAAAGCTAAAGGAACAAGGAGTTTATCTAATTACAGGTGGACTTGGTGGTATTGGAATTGTATTAGCAGAATTTCTAGCAAAGACAGTACAAGCTAAGTTAATTTTAATCGGACGTTCTACTTTTCCAGAGCGAGATAGTTGGTCAGAGTGGGTGTCTAGTAATAATGAGCAAGATAGTATTAGTCAGAAGATTCAAAAAGTCAAAGAATTTGAAACTTATGGAGCTGAGGTTTTAGTTTTAAATGCTGATGTTTCTGATTCTGAACAAATGGAATTAGTCATTGCCAAAGCAGAGAAAAAATTTGGTAAAATTAATGGAGTTATTCATGCTGCTGGTGTGGTTAAAGGAAATTCTATTAATGCTATTCAAAGTATAGGAAAATCCGAATGCCAACAGCAATTTATGTCGAAGATTTACGGCACATTAGTATTAGGGAAAATACTCAAAAATAGAGAGATTGACTTCTGTTTATTGATGTCTAGCCTCTCATCAATTTTAGGAGGATTAGGATTTGTAGGTTATGCAGCTAGTAATAGCTTTATGGATTATTTTGTTCGGGCAGATAATCACCTAGAAGATAGTTCTCCTTGGATAGGTGTTAATTGGGATGGCTGGAAAGTAGGTTCAGAATCAAAACAAAATTTAAGTTTTGGCAAGAACTTAGCAGAGCTATTAATTACACCGGAAGAAGGAGCAAAAGCTTTTGAATTGATACTATCTGGAAGTAATACCAATCAATTAGTTATTTCTACTGGAGATTTACAAGCAAGAATAAATCAATGGGTTAAGCGAGAAAGGGTCAAAAAAGAAAGTAATTTACAGCCATTAGTAGATTCTCAACAGGATATTTCGAGAAATTTAAAAACTGTTTATGTTGCTCCCACAAATCAACAAGAAG
The DNA here is from genome assembly GCF_983059655.1 of Okeania sp. Lineage (NCBI taxonomy): Bacteria > Bacillati > Cyanobacteriota > Cyanophyceae > Oscillatoriales > Microcoleaceae > Okeania > Okeania sp. Next base: position 279 of record NZ_CEZPJD010000101.1, on the reverse strand, counting down.
AAGTTTTAGTTGATATTTTTCAATCGGTTCTTGGTGGTACTAAAGTGGGAATAAATGACGACTTTTTTGAATTAGGAGGAGATTCATTAATAGCAACTATGCTTATGGCAAAAATCAAGCAAAACTTTACAGTAGATATTAATATAAGTGAGATATTTAATTTGACAACCGTTGCTAAATTTTCCGAATATATCAATAGTCAAAAACAATCTATAGATAGCGACTTAGAAAAGATTAATAAAATGTTAGAAATAGTAGAAAATACGATAGATGAATAAT
>NZ_CEZPJD010000100.1:13991-15305 GCF_983059655.1 Okeania sp. | reverse complement strand
TACTCACCGCATCAACATCTCGCAACATATCCGGCAAAACCTGATTAAACCGCAAATTTTTAATCGGATAAGCAATCTTACCATCCTCAATCCAAAAAGTACCATCCCGTGTCATACCAGTCATCTCCAATGTCCGAGGATTAACATAACGCACATACCACGAACGATTTACCAAAACAGCTCTTTCCGTCTGAGCAATTAAATCGGCCAAACTTTGTTCCGAACCCTCCATCACCACTGGAAACATATAACCCGTAGGTTGCTTACCATTTTGTGCTGCCCAATAACGACTATAAGATAAAGTCTGTGGCACACCATTCTTAATCACCTCCAGATAATGATTACTCAACCCACTACTAGAGAAAGTCTCCAACTGCAACAAAGGATGTCCTGGATAGCGCTGCATCTGGACTAAAGGACTAAACATTTTTTCCCCTACTCGGTTGCCCACTGGTTTACCTGTTTCATCAGTACGCGACATAAACGATCGCCCCTCATCTGCCGCTCGTGCATCTAAATTAAATATTAGCCAAATCAATAGATCGGCTAAAGCTGCCCCACTGAAAATCACAGGATAAACACCGGGGCTAATTTCTCTAGGTTGGCGGGAGGCAAAAGCACGGTTAATCAATTCCTCCGTTAGAGTTTCAGTAGGTAATTGATTTATTCCCCAGGCAGTGCTACGACTCCAACTAGAGCCATTTTCAATTCTTGCCGTAAAACTAAAATCTGCTCTTGTATATTTATTACAGGCGCGTAACCCAACTGAGTTAGCGATCGCCCCTAAAAACGTATCTGTACTTAGAGTTCCCGAGCCATCCACTCCTGCTTCGGCACTCATAGCACATACCTGTTGTACTATTTTTCCTCGCTCTAGTGGGGAGATAGTAGCAGTCAACTCATCAAAAGCGGGAGTACGTTTTTCATATTCTTGAGGTTCCAGTAGTGGCACCCATTCCGGATCTTGTGGAGCAATGCGGGCAAGTTCCTCCGAAGTGCGAATAGTAGCTGTAATAGCATCCGAGTCTAATTCTGTAGTGGAGGCAGTAGCGCTACGAGTTCCAAAATAACTGGTAATATTGAGTTCAAATTTTGTTTTCGTAATGTTCTGACTAATTTGATTTTCTGAGTAGCGACTTAGGGATGATTCGTTGTTGTTCAAACTGACGACAATACCCTCTGCCTCAGATTTTTTGACAGTTGTTTCTAATAAAGATAAAGCTTCGTCTTCACTAAGAAGATTTTGTTTAATAGCTGTAGTCATTTCAGTTAATGGTTTTAGGGAACAGGGAACAGGGAACAGGGAACAGGGAA
>NZ_CEZPJD010000100.1:1802-13891 GCF_983059655.1 Okeania sp. | reverse complement strand
AGGGAACAGGGAACAGGGAACAGGGAACAGGGAATAGACAAAAAATATTCCCGATCGTCAGTAGTACGGAATCTGCTGCATTATATCAAATTCGCTGAAATTCAAGAAAAATTCTTCACATAAAATTGCCGAAACCTTTGCCTGTTAAACCATCTCCGCGTCCCCGTGTCCTACTCCCACCAACCAATTTTCTCTTCTGCCCTCTGCCTTCTTCAAGGCTTTGTAGTAAAAGCTTCAATTCTTTGCCTGAATTGATTTACATTGGTTGTCGATCTAGAAAAAATGAAGTATAATTGTAATATGAAAGACACTCGTCTGAATTAGCTGTTTCATCTAAAAAAGTTCGGTAGTTTGGAAATCTGTCGTAGGGGCAAACGGCCGTTTGCCCCTACAAGCTACGGGAGGAAAAACGCTACGGCGACTTCAGTCACCAGTCCCCTTTACGGGGTGGGGGAGTAATCCCCCAATAACTCCCATTTCTGGGGTAAAGTTAGCCTCGCCAATGTTATCGGTCGGTACTATCCAGAAAGCACTCGCTTAACCCACTAGGCGTGTTTAACCTTCCGGTTCTAGAGCATGAGACTGGCAACGCATCCCAAGGTAGGAACTTTAACGCTTGCCGATAACGTAGACCTCAAAGGTCTTAGGCTGGTCAGGTGTTGGCCTGTTTTCTTGAAGCAGTCGCAACAAGAGTGTGCAAGCCCTTGGACTTTAGTCCTGGGGTTCCTGACAGAGTGCCTGGCTCAAAAAATTAAATCACAAGAGGATTATATCATGGTTAGTTACGTTGGTATTCAATCCAATCATTTTCCCAATAAAATAGTTTCAGAAATTCAGCCATTAGTACCGTTAGAAATTAAAATTGAAAGTCTAAAAACTGTTGGGGTTAGTAATACTCCCCAAATAATTTATAGCACATCAAAAGGACGGTGCAGCACTTTTTTATCTAAGGCTCAATTTATCAATTGTTTACTCTATTTTTTGCAAATTAAACAGCACAAAATCGGCAAAATCAAAAGCTATAATTTTCAGCATTCTGGCATAAATATTAATACTGAAAATGGCAAGTATTTGATTGTTTATCCAGAAATTCATGCTTTTCTAGAACGATATAATCGGGCAGCATTAGAAAAGTTAGAAGTCGAATTAACTGCTATTAGTGCTGTGGTTAGAAATCCGATGAAAGGAACTGTTGCTGAAGTGAATAATATTGGTTGTAGTTGTGCCGATATGATTTATCGTCGCACAATTTGTAAACATCAAATTGCAACTCAGTTACATCTACAGTCAAATGGATGGGGTTCTTTGACAGAATATTTACAACACAATAATGTAGGGAAAAAGTGGGAGGAAAAATTGTTAGCTATGGCTAAAGTTGCGAAATCAGATTTAGGGTTATAGCGTTTCTCAAATTGATGAGATACAGTTTTAGATTCCCTTAGTAAGGGGGGAAACGCTTTGAAAAATGTGGCAGGTTTCAAAGTCCCCCTTTTTAAGGGGGATTTAGGGGGATCGTGAATGTACTTCATCTTTATGATAAATGCTATATAAGCATGATTTACCGAAACTGACTCTAAGACTTTTCAGTAATTTCCATGGTATCAAGGGATAAAAATTCGCATTGTCCCTTGGTAGTATTCAATATCTATCGCAATTTCTAGTGACATACTCCCACACTAAGCTGAAGCTATAGTGTAAGCTCTCTCGTTTCGCAGTCCCGGTACCCCGTCGGACTCCACGAGCTTTAAGGACGGAATGCCCTACCGCCCTATTTTTTATATTTATCGCTGCATTCCAGTCGCGGTCTATGACAATACCGCAATGCGGACAAGAATGAGTTCGTATGTTTAATTCTTTATCGACTTTTTTCCCACAATTTGAGCAATCTTGGCTGGTATTTTTGGGGTTCACTCCTATAGTCTTCTGTCCAGCATTTCCGGCTTTGACAGTCAAAATAGTTAGGAATTGTCCCCATCCAGCATCGTTAATTGATTTACTCAAACGAGTCTTTGCTAGCCCTTTAATGTTTAAGTTTTCATGGGCAATAACTCCAGCTTTTAATAACAATTCATTGGCTGTTTTGAAATGAAAATCTTTACGTTTATCAGCGACCTTTTTATGTTGTTTGGCAACAGCTTTTACAGCTTTTAACCACCTTTTACTACCTTTCTTTTTACGAGATAAGCGTTTCTGTAGAGTCTTTAATCGCTGCTGAGATTTTCGGTAGTATTGAGGTATGGGGACTGATTCTCCTTCACTTGTTACTAAGAATTCCTTCAGTCCCATATCAATTCCCAGAGTATTTTTTAATGTCGGTTCAACTTGAGTTGTTAAAGCTGGGACTGATTTGTCTTCTAGGGATAAAGTTACATAATAACCATCAGCTTTACGACTAATTGTCGCTGTTTTAATTTGAAAACCATCAGGTAAATGTCGATGTTGAATCAACTTGATATTGCCTATTTTTGGCAAGTTTATCTTGTTTCCTTCTATGCAGTCTTGCTTGATTTGAGGATAAGTAAAACTGCGATAACGCCCTTTTCCCTTAAACCTTGGTTTTCCTAATTTCTGTCCATTTTTGTCTGCTGTAAACCATCTATCAAAGGCAAGTTTTACCCGTTTTATACAATCTTGCAGGACCTGAGAATGAATCAACTTGTACTCAGGAAACTTGTCTTTGGTATTGACCAAATCTTTTTTTTGAGAGTAATAATCTGGATTATCTCTTAGTTGAGGAATTGGCATCACCAAGGGGCAGGCATTAACTGGACAACGGTTTTCTGACCACCACGAGAACCGCTCGCCTAACCTATAGTTGTACTGCCGACGCAACAATTCCAACCACAATAGAATAAACCAAACACCGCCTAACATTAGTAGAGCTATGATACCATAAATATATCTAAAATTAAGTAAAATATGTCCAACAAACCAAGGTATGATGAAGATGAAAATGTGTCTCGTCATAGCGCGACTAACCCCAAAAAGTGTACTGAAATGGCAAAGAAATATGGGTGGGAGTTGAATCGTATTGAAAAAATTGAAAATGATTCAGTTTTTAAAGTTGATTGTGTTTTTAAGGGCAAGACTGAATTTCCCAAACATTATACAGAGGAGGAATAATGGCTAAATATATTATTTTTCAAGCTGATGAAGACGAACCTTTTTGGGAAGATAGAATGCTACAGCATACTCAAGCATTGACGGAAATACTACAAGAAGTATGGGATTACAGCGACAAACCTATTCCAGAACCAGGATACAGGCCACTTGATTTTGTGCAAGTCAAAGAAGATTATAATCCGGAAATTCATGCTCACAGCACCCACTACCGCCAAAGCAATTGGGAAGTAACAAGAGTAGAAGTTTATACCCCTGAAATACCAGTCACAAAATTTGACCAGATAGTAATTTGTTATTGTCGATATAATCCTATTAATTCAGAACTGAAAGTCATGCCGGGGCGACAAATATCACAAGATTCTTTTGATACTAAAGAGCAATATGAGGAGTGGTTAACTACCAAAAAATAAGACATTCTTAAGACACAGCAAAACCTGTATATTTACGTTTATAGGGTGCGTGAAAAGCTAGAACAATATCTGATGGTGGCACTCCCAAATCTACCAATTCACTAGCAATGCCAATTTCTGTACCATCATGTTGTATCCAGATTTTTTCATTTTTAATATCTATTTGTAAAACACAGCCCCGTACTCTTCTATTACCATGCCAACCTACATTTATAAGTTGATAATGGTCCCTTTCTTCGTCAAAAATGACTTGAGCTTCTATATCTCCATAAGATGGTTTATATTGACTATAGTAGGTAATAATTTTTTTGATATTTGTTCGATATTTAGCTAACTTTTCCATTGCACAATTATAGCGCTGTGCACAGGCAACAGGCAACAGGCAACAGAAAATTTTCACATAGGAATAAATAATGTCTGAAATCAAAGACTTTAAAGATTTAAAAATTTGGGAAAAAGGAATGATATAGCGCTACGCGCTAGGCAACAGGCAACAGGCAACAGGCAAAAGTAAACTGTGAGTGGGTTTGGTGGATTTAGGAATGTCCTAACCTAAACTTGTAGCGCTATAATTGCGGAAAAATGTTATTCACTAACAAAAAATTTTCCTAAAGAAGAAACTTATGGGATGATTCAACAAATCAGAAGAGCTTCTGTTTCTATACCGGCAAATATTGCAGAGGGTTATGGAAGAAGATCCTCAGGAGACTATGCTTGATTTTTAAATATTGCTCAGGCTTGGTGTAAATGAATTAGAGACACATCTTCTTTTATCTGTAAGGATACAATTATGTACGTTTAATGATGTTGAATTTATCATAAATGAATTAAAAGAAGAAAGCAGAATGATTATTTCCCTGATTAACAAATTAAAATAATCAACAACTGTTGCCTGTTGCCTGTTGCCTAAAACATCGGTTGTGGTTGGTTGCCCTATTGGTTATGGCGGTTGGACAAATAATACAAAAATTTACATTGGGAAGTCAAAAATATGATATAGTTTCCACAATAACGCTATTTTTGCTGTCAATGTTATCTTGTGGTTGACCTATTCCTAAATGACTGGTCTTTTTTGATAATGTATAGCAATGTGCGCTGGCATATTTACAAATTGCAGGAATTGTCCAATAGCTAAAAGTTTGGCGTTGTCAGATTTTTATTCCCCCTGTTGCCTGTTGCCTGTTGCCTGTTGCCTGCGCGCAGCGCTATAAATAACAATTTGAGGAGGTAGTAAGATTTATGATGCCTTTCGACTTAGATAGTACTAATAATCAAAAATTACCTGGATATGAAGTTCTATCCCCAAATTTATCTCAGGGGGAAAAATTTCAATACCAAATTCTTTTAGTCGAAGAAGATGATAACTCTCATCTCGGAATCAAAACAACAGTATATACTGGAACTAAAAAGTATTTAAAAGAAAAGTTGCCAGGAATAGGAAATGAAAAAATAGATAATTTTCCCCATGAGGGATTAGACATGAAGGCAGTGATGAAATTTAAGAAAAAGAGCATAGATGATAAGATGTTCATCAATCAATATCATGCCTTGCGGAGGCTTCTGGCAGCTAGAAAATTATCCCAATTGATTGCCGAGACATGGCTCAGGGACGATCAAATAGAGGCAACTATTGATGAAAAGATATCATTAATAGACCAAACAATTAGTAGTAACCAAGAGGCTGAAATAAAAGAAGAGAAAGTATTAGCATTAAAGATGACTAGGAAACTATTTCTGAGTGCTAATAGACCGCCAGATCGTACTAAGTCTGAATCTTCAGCAACTAAATCTGACTGTCAAATGATTATCAAGAAAAATCAAGAAAGTTGGCGAAATATCTGTTTGAATTTGTTGTTTTGTGGACAAGCTTATTACAAAAAAGGCGATCGATATATAGAAGTATTAAAGAGTCCCATTATGTCTACTTATGAAGCGTCTTGTTTCTACAGTTTTGAGGTAGTTTGGAACAGCTTTGTAGGTACTATGGAAGAGATTCAGAAGGTAGGAAAGAATCAACCTCCTTTCTACAGAGTGTTTATTCCTTATCCTCAACGTCCTAATGTAGTAGAAAAGGCAGATTGCGATGAGGATGGACTATTTCAACCAATACTAACTGCCAATGCGATCAAAAATTGGGCATATTCACAAGATATAGTACGGAAACCAAAATCTACAGAATTCCCATTTGCAAGGAAAAAGTGGAATTCAAAAGATGGTATCCATATAAAATATGTTTCACCACCCTATCCTTATATGGTAGCGAGTACTTGTACTTAAATTCAGTCTTAAAAAAATTAGCCATTAGTAAGCAAAGTTTTAGGCTTGACTCGATCGCCTGACTATAATTTTGTCACTACCAATGTTATATTATGGTTAGCCCTTATGAAATTTATCTTGCTTAGATAATTGAGTGTATTGGGTCTGACAATTTAATATTTGGCTCAGATGATCCAGATATGGATCTTTAGTCATATGTTATTAAAAATGCTGTGGAGCTTCAGGAAAAGTTGTCTCCGGAGATAGTGAACAAGATTGTTTGGGATAATCCTAGATGTTTTGATCGCATTTGAGGCAAAATCTACGAGATTTATGATGACTATATTGTACCTGGTCAACAGAAAATGCTAAAAGGATATTCAATTATTGATGCAGACTCCCATGTTATTGAACCTCCTAGTATGTGGGCTGAGTATCTCGATCCAGAATTTCAACAGTTTGCTCCTTCAGCAGACATGAAAATTAAAGGGGAAAACATTTCAGAGAAGATTTCTGAAAAATTGCAGGAGATAGTAAATAAGCAAATGATGGAAAATCACCCCAATGCTTATTTTCATAGCTATAATTCAGAGTCTCATGTCCAAGAGATGGTGAGGATGGGGATAGATCGGGCATTCCTTTATCCAAATTATGGGTTGTTGCTTTGGGGTATCGATACTATGGCACCTGAAGTTGCAGGAGCTTTCACTCGTGCCTACAATACTTGGTTATTTGAAGAATTTTGTAGTTACGATCCAGAACGCTTGAGAGGAGTGGGCGCAATTAATCTTCATCAACCAGAGAAGATGGTGTTAGAATTGCATCGAATTGCAGAATATGGCGGTAAAGCAGTTTTTTTACGACCTAACCCAATTAAAGGGAGATTATTAAGCAATCCTGCCTATGAACCTTTTTGGACGGAATGTGAAAAATTGAATATGGCCATAGGAATTCATGAAGGTACTCATAGTCTTTTACCTACAGTAGGTGCAGAAAGATTCAGAACTCAGTTTGCGCTTCACGCTTGTTCCCATCCCATGGAACAGATGATGGCTTTATTGGCTTTAATTGAAGGAGGGGTGTTGGAGCGTCATCCGAAACTGCGGGTGGGGTTTCTTGAATCAGGTTGTGGTTGGCTTCCCTATTGGTTATGGCGACTGGATCAAGAATACGAAAATTTATATTGGGAAGTGAAAGATAATGTTAAAATACCACCGTCAGAATATTTTCGTCGTCAGTGTTATGTTGCGATTGAACCATCTGAATCTTATCTTTCTCAGATTATTCAATATATAGGTTCTGATAATTTAATCTTTGGTTCAGATTATCCTCACATAGATCATCAGCCAGATGTGATCGATCAATTGGTGGGACTTGAGAAAGATTTATCGAAAGAAACTCTGAAAAAGATTGGTTGGGATAATCCTGCTCGCTTTTATGGTCTAGTCTGAAATTATTATCCAATAGGAGTTAGAAAATGACGTTCTCTTACAATGTGAATTTTATTCAAGGCTTGAAATCAAATTTACCTTTTCGCCACCACATGGTGCATCTTGATCCTCTTCAAGAAAAACTAAAATTGGAATTGGAGGATGATCGAATCTTTCAAATACTGTTATATGAAAATCAAGAATTTAAATTAGTATATGGAAAGAGAAAAGATATTCAGCAAAAGTATAACATAGATTCTTTATCTGAGGGAGTAAAAGTCGATACAGAATTTGTGAAGAAAGGAAATATTGAATACTCCACTGTGTGGTTTTTACTAAAATGTCGTAAACTATCTCAGATTGTAACTTCTACTTGGCTTACATCAAGTCAGATAGAAGCAAAAAACAAGACCCTAAAAAAACAAATAAAGTTGACCAGGAAGATATTAGATTCATATAATATTTTCCCTAGTACTACTTATTGGCTGTCTGATAATTCTGAACTCAAACAAGTAGACGATCAGTTTATACTGGAAAAATCAGAGGAAAAGGATAATCAATTTTATTGTATTGCGCCTACACATATAAGTTATCGGTCAATATCTTTAGTCCTTTTATTATCTGGGCAAGCATATTACAAAGAAAAGAATGCTTGGAAAAAAATTTGTGAACCCATCTTTAGTACCTATGAAACTATTTGGGAGTATGGATTAGATATATCTTGGGATACATATTATTCTACTAGGATAGATGTTTCCCAAGCTGGAAAAATGCCAGTACCTCCTTTTACCTCAGTAGTTCTCGGTTATCCTGCGAAACCAAATAAATTTTCTCTTCAAGATGACAATATCAAGCACTGGGTTAATTCAAATGAATATGATTCTGGTGAAAATAAATACCCATTTTATCCCCAGAAAGACACACCTGAATGGGAGAGAAAGGATCTAAAGTATATCGTTCCTCCCTATCCTTATATCCCTCTTAGCTGTCTGTAATTATTTAACCTTGAATTAATAGATTGATATGCTCTCCCCCTAAACATTTGGACTTAGCGGGAGATTTTTAGTTTAACTGAAATAATTAGTTAAACTGATAATACGTTGAATGAAACAGCTTAGATGAACAACATGACAAGCAACTATCAAATCATCAAAAAAATCTATGAAAGTCCTAACTCCTTAATCTATCAAGCTACTTTAAAGAAAAATAATAACCCGATTATTCTCAAAATCCTCAAAGAAAACTACCCAACTCCTTCAGAACTAATTCGCTACAAACAAGAATATGAAATTACTCGTTCTTTGAATGTAGATAGTATTATTAAAGCTTACGACTTACAAAGATATGAAAATAGTTTAGCAATACTCTTAGAAGACTTCGGCGGTCAATCTCTAAAATTACTAATATCTAAATCTCAATTAAACTTAGAAAACTTTCTAACCATCGCCATTAAAACAACAGAAAGTCTAGCAGCAATTCATAAATCTAATATTATCCACAAAGACATTAACCCCTCAAATATTGTCTATAACCCCCAAACAGAACAACTAAAAATCATCGACTTTGGCATATCTACCAGTTTATCTCAAGAATTTCTCACAGTCGTTCCCCCCAACCAACTAGAAGGAACCTTAGCATATATCGCCCCAGAACAAACAGGTAGAATGAACCGAGGTATAGATTATCGTAGTGACTTTTATTCCCTGGGTGTAACTTTCTATGAACTCTTAACCAACAAACTACCTTTTGAAACCACCGACCCCATGGAATTAGTTCATTGTCATATTGCCCAACAACCATTACCAGTACATCAACTAATTCCCGATATTCCTCATTCTATCTCTAACATCATCAACAAACTATTAGCAAAAACCCCAGAAGAAAGATATCAAAGTGCTTGGGGAATTAAAGCAGATCTACAAATCTGTCTAGAGCAATTCAATACTTTAGGAGAAATTTCAGATTTTCCTTTAGCAACTCAAGATATTTGTGAGAAATTTCAGATTCCTCAAAAACTCTATGGTCGAGAACAAGAAGTTACTCAACTGTTAACAGCATTCGAGCAAGTTAGCCTGGGAAAAACAAGAATGATTCTAATTTCTGGTTATTCAGGAATAGGCAAATCAGCATTAGTCAATGAAATTCACAAACCAATTACAAAGCAACGAGGAAAATATATTAGTGGAAAGTTCGACCAATTGCAGAGAGATATTCCTTATTCAGCAATTTATCAAGCATTTCAAGAGTTAATCCGTAAACTGCTAAGTGAACCAGAAACTACCCTACAAAATTGGAAAAATCAAATATTAGAAACTCTAGGAAATAACGGTCAAATTATTATTGATGTGATTCCCGAACTAGAAAAAATCATCGGTAAACAACCACAAGTAGAACAATTAGGAGCTACTGAAAGTCAAAATAGATTTAATTTATTCTTTCAAAGATTTTTGAGTGTTTTCTGTAAAAAACAACATCCTTTAGTTATCTTTATTGACGATCTACAATGGGCAGATTTACCATCTCTGAACTTAATTGAGCAATTAATTTCAGATGATGAGAACCAATATTTTCTTTTAATTGGAGCATATCGAGATAATGAAGTTAGTCCTACTCATCCTCTAGTAAGGACTTTAGAGAAAATTAAGACTGCACAAGTAGCAGTATCGGAAATTACTCTTGAGTCCTTAAAAGTTAATCATATTAATCAATTAATTGCCGATACCCTAAGTTGTTCTACAGACATTACCAAACCTTTAGCGGAATTAGTTGCCAAAAAAACAGCAGGCAATCCATTTTTTCTGACCCAACTACTTAATTATTTATATCAAGAAAGTTTCTTAGCATTTAAACCAGAGCAATCTCCTAGTTACTGGCAATGGAATCTAGAAGAAATTGAGAGAGTATCTATCACTGATAATGTAGTTGAGTTGATGGTCAGAAAAATTGAAAAGTTAGATGAAAAAACTCAACAAGTTCTTAAATTAGCAGCTTGTATTGGCAACAAATTTAATTTAGAAATTCTGTCAATCGTTAATAATAAATCTCAAATAATAACAGCTCAAGAAATACAGTCAGCTCTAGATGAAGATTTAATAATTCCTCTAGACAATAGTTATAAAGTTCCTCTGCTTTGGAATTCAGAAAAATTATCAAATAGCTCAGATATCTCATCTCAAAATTTTACATACATTCCCTACAAATTTTTACATGACCGAGTACAACAAGCTGCTTATTCTTTGATTCCAGAAGCAGAAAAAAAGCAGGTTCATCTACAGGTAGGTCGTTTGCTACTGAAAAATATTCAAGAGGATGAGTTACAGAATAAAATTTTTGATATTGTTAATCAACTGAATGAAGGTTGGGAGTTAATTACTGACCAATTAGAAAAAGATAAGTTAGTTAAATTAAATCTTCAAGCAGGTCAAAAAGCAAAAGCTTCGACAGCTTATGAATCAGCTTTAAAATATTTAGAGATAGGTTCAGAATTATTAACAGAAAATAGCTGGAAAAATCAACATAAATTGATATTAGAGCTGAATATAAATACTTTAGAAGCTCTCTATTTAAATAATAAATGGGAGCAGATTAATGAACTATCTACAACTATCCTGCAAAGGACAAACAATATTCTCGATCAATTTAAGGTTTATGAGTTATTAATCTTGTCTTACTTCGCGAAATTTCAGCCAAAAAAAGCTATTGATTCTGCTATTAAAGCTTTAGATAAACTTGGAATAAAAATCTCACAAAAAGTTATGAGTGAGAGTGAAATAAAACATAGGATTAAACAAGAATATAAATCTATAAAATTACTATTAAAAGAAAAAAAAATTGAAGATATAGCTGATTTTCCTCAAATGACTAATCCTTATAAACTAGCAGCTATATCAATATTACAGCCAGTTATGACTGCAACGTGGATAACAAACTTTTCATTATTTGTTGAGGTAATCTTAACTCAACTTCATCTTTGTATTAAATATAATAACCCTCCTCAAGCTGCTGGTACTTACGCTTATTATGGAATGCTTTTGTGTGGATTAATAGGAGATATTGATTCTGGATATCAGTTTGGAAAATTATCCATCACAATGTTAGAAAAATGCAATATTTATAAATTAGAGCCTTTGGTTATTTATTTGCATTACGGATATATATGGCATTGGAAAAATTTTATTAATGACAAAGCAGTACAAGAAAAATTACTAAATAGTTTACAAAAAGGTATAAATACAGGAAATAATGAATATGTTTGTTATCTATCTATGGCCTACTGCTTGATCAATTTTTTTAGAGGGAATAATTTAGAAAAAGTTGAGCAGGACTATACAAAATATGCAAAATTAATCAAAAAACTAGGACAAGAGTATCCCCTACAATTTATGGAAGTATGTACAAGTATTATTACCAAATTAAGAAATGTAAGAGAAGATAAATACTATTTTTTACTTGGAAACTCTCAAGATGAAGAGGATGCATATATCGAAGAATATATGAATCAAAAAAATCAATGGCTACTGTTTCTTTACTTTTTTGGAAAAACACTGATTTTTTATTTTCTAAACAATCATCTTTATGCTTTTAGGCATAGTCAATGTGCAGAAAAATATATCATGGCAACTAATGGAGGAGCATCATTTACTATACAGCATAATTTTTACTCTTCTCTTGCTGCTCTTGCTCATTACAATAATTGCGATCTAGAGCAGCAAAAAGAATTACTAGAACAAGTAGAAAAAAATCAGGAGAATCTGAAAGTATGGACTGGATATTGTCAAGAAAACTGTCAGCATAAATACGATTTAGTAGAAGCAGAAAAAGCAAGAATTTTAGGAAAAACTTTACAAGCACAAGAACTGTACGATCGCGC
>NZ_CEZPJD010000100.1:0-1702 GCF_983059655.1 Okeania sp. | reverse complement strand
ACCATGAAGGTAATTGGTGTATAGAAGCTCAAGGAAAAATAGATAGTGACGAAGTAACAATTTTACAATCAATTCCCATCGAATCTACAGACCCCCAAACATCACTTCCCATATTACCAACTACCGTTATTAACTATGTAATTCATACTCAAGAAAAGACTGTAATCAACGACGCAGTTCACGAAGGACAATTTATTAATGACCCTTATATTATCGCCACAAAAAGTAAATCAATTCTCTGTACTCCCCTAATTAACCAAAGTCAATTAAGCGGAATAGTCTATTTAGAAAATAATTTAGCCACAGATACATTTACCTCAGAAAGAGTCGAACTATTAAATATTTTATCTGCTCAAGCTGCAATTTCCATCGACAATTCCCGACTTTATCAAACCCTAGAGCAAAGAGTGGAAGAACGCACAAAAGAACTATCACAAACCTTAGACGTTCTCAAAGCAACTCAAGCAGAACTAATGTTTGAAAATGAACTACTAAAAACTGGCAAACCCGCCTCTAATTTTAATTATAAAGTAGGTGGAAGTTTACCCAATAATTCCCCTACTTATGTAGTCCGGCAAGCCGATCGCTCCCTCTATCAAGCCTTAAAACAAGGAGAATTTTGTTATATTTTGAATTCCCGACAAATGGGTAAATCTAGTCTCATGGTCAGAATGATCAACCATCTCAACAATGAAGGACATCATTGTGCTGCAATAGATTTAACTCAAATTGGTAGTGAAAATGTGACCGTAGAACAATGGTATAAAGGATTAGCAGTGGATCTATTGCGCAGTTTTCTTTTAATGCAAAAATTTAATTTAATCAAATTTAAAACTTGGTGGAATGACAGATTAGATATTTCTCCGGTACAAAGATTAGGTCAATTTATTGAAGATATTTTATTAGTTGAACTGAATAATGAGGACGATGAATCTATCAAAAAAGTATTCATTTTTCTGGATGAAGTTGATACAATTTTAAGCTTAAAATTTCCAGTCAATGACTTTTTTGCCCTAATTCGCTCTTGCTACAACAAACGAACAATTCATCCAGATTCTAGATATCAGAATCTCACCTTTGCTTTTTTTGGAGTAGCCACTCCTTCAGAATTAATGACTGATAGTAGGAAAACACCTTTTAATATTGGTCAAGCAGTTGAGTTAGAAAGCTTCAAAAAACATGAAGCACAACCTTTATTATATGGAATAACAGAAAAAGTTAGTAATCCTCAAACTATGCTGCAAGAGATATTAAACTGGACGGGAGGACAACCTTTTTTAACTCAAAAACTATGTCAGTTAATTCGTAATTCAGAAATACCAATTCCGGTCAATGGTGAAACTGAATGGATAGAAAACTTAGTACAAGAAAAAATTATCAAAAATTGGGAAGCTCAAGATGAACCAGAGCATTTAAGAACCATTCGCGATCGTATTTTTTATAGTGAAAATAGAAGACAAATGCTGGAAATTTATCAACAATTATTGGAGCAAAAAGAGATAATTAGGAAGGATATTCCAGAAGAAAAAGAATTATGTTTATCAGGACTAGCAATTAAGCAAAATGAGTTGCTGAAAATTCACAACCGCATTTATGAATTAGTGTTTAATAGTAGTTGGACTGAAAAAAATCTGCTGGAACTTTAGGAGAAGAAAGAAGGATGATGCCCCCCGAGCAAGCCAATTCTGGGGGGAACAAGAAT
>NZ_CEZPJD010000099.1:0-15311 GCF_983059655.1 Okeania sp. | reverse complement strand
CCAGAGCAGAAGTAATTGAATATTACGGTAAGAGAGAAATAAAAATTAGGATTTATGGGCAACAAAAACGAGATTTAATGACTATTGTGACTCACGAGTTGGATAAAATTCATAGTTCCTACAATAATCGACTCAAATATAATAAATTAATTCCTTGTAATTGCAAGGATTGTAAAGAAAATAGCCAGAATCCTCACTTCTATAAATTTGATGACTTGCAACGCCGGATTAATAATGGTATATTCAAGACTCAATGCGAGTTGTACTATAATGAAGTTGATGTATTAAGTTTAATTAATGATGTAATAGAAAGAGAACCGAGTATTAGTTTTTTACAACCTAAAGATTCTACAAACCCTATGACAAATAATTATTATGGCTCAGTAATAAATATGAAAAATAATGATTTTATTGGCAGTCAAACTATAGCTGAAAAAATTGTCAATGACCAAAGCCGTAAAATTGAAAATAAAGATGGAAATGTTGTAGGGAATATATTCGGCGATGAGAGTAATATCCGAGATAAAGTAACAGTAAGTTATCCTCAGCAAAAAATGGAGGAACCCAAAAAATTTGGATTTTTAGATTTCGTGACTTGGATGCAGAATGGGCAGATTCTTTTCATCTTAATTTCTTCTATGATTGGCGTTATTTTGCTGATTATTTATCCTCAGTTATATCCAGATGGATTACCAAAATGGGTGCCAATTCAAGATATTATTCCAGTTCCACAAACAGAAAATGAATCTAATAGTTAAGTAAGCATTCAGCGGTCAGCAATCAGCAATCAGCTATTAATTCACTGCCTTTATAGCAGGAATTAGTATTGAGAATTTTCAGGATAATTCAAAGTATTGAAAAAATAATAACCTTGACCTTAGCAGTGTATATTCATTATTTATGAAACAGCTAAAATCTGAATGCAAGCTAGCTGAATACTTACATAATTCAAAATGAATATAACCCACATTCCGCACTTCAAGAGCGTAACATGAAAATTAGTATAAAATCTGTAGCTTGCTTAAGCATTTATACTATATAAATTATCGTTGGAAGAAGGTATGAGTATAATTAAAAACTTTAGTTGTGGGTATAAAGCCCACTAAAAATACATATTTATTTCAAGGCACGTAGTCCGATGAAATAATACGTCCTTATTTCAATCCCATGTTTTTAAACGTGGGTTTTTCTTCCTTCTTCCCTCTTCCCTCTTCCTTCTTCCTTCGTGAATTGATAACTAACTTGTTATCTAGGAATAACTGAAGTGATTAGCCCATATAGTTTATGCCTGAAAAAACTTTTCTCTACTTTCGTAGATTGTGTAGGTTGTTTCATTACCTGTAATAATGAATTTAAAGCATAATCTTCAGAGGAATTTACTTGCCGATCGAACAGAGCAATATTCATCGCTAAAGGAAGAGCGATCACTGCTACATCTGGCTCTAATTCTTCAATTAATAAATCGATAGACTGAGGTACTCTAATTGCAGAGCGAACCCCGTCTAACATATTTTCATCTAATCCCAATTGTTGTAGATTAGGACATATTTCTTCCCATTTAATTTTCTGATTTGGTTCCCCCGCTTGAATAACATAAGCTATCAACCTTTGCAGCTTTCCTTGTTGCTTGGCTGTCATTATTTGGATCGGTTCGGTTGCAGTTATTTCTTGGGAACTATTTTGAGGTTCTTCTATATTAATACCATCGACAATTTTGTGCCAATCTTGGCAATCGCAAGATTCTGGTTTTTCTACAGTTAAGGAAATAGTTATTTTTTTGTCTAGACTAGCATTAAGTTCGGTTACTTCTGCTTTTACTCCCAAAAAACCTAGCCATTTAGCAATTGTATGAATTAACGTTAGACGGGTTGAGTGACAGTTTGCTAATAACCGAACCTGGGTCCGAACCATGGGACGAACTATTTGTGTCAGCATTATGGTTAACTTACTGTCTTAGTTATAAATTTACTTTTTTATAGAATAACTAATTTTGTTTGTCTGAATAGCAATTTTAGCTACAGATTTTTTTTTGCCTTGCAGTATTCTAAATTAAATATCAAAATTGCTACCAAATCTGATATAATATTAAATTGATAAATGTTTGCTAGATTTTCTTGAGCGGGGGAGTAGGGGAGTTAGGGAGTAGGGGAGAGGTAAAAATAAGAATAATTAACAATAACTGGCTAATAATTATCAAAAAAATATTCAGTCTGTGTTAATTACTTAATAATTGAAGTGTCACTTAAATATAGCATTCTATGTTGTATTAAATCTTAATTCCTTATTTGATACAGCAGATTCCAAGTACATCCGTCGCGGGCAAGATGCCCGCACTACTAACATTGAATTTTAATTCCTTATTTGATAATTTAATATTTTCGTCTAACCCCTAAAGCCTAAAACTTTCTTCATGGCATTCTAGCAAAATGTTCTAACAATAATCTATGAATAAAAATGTAGCCACCGCCAACTTTTTGTAGAAAAATTAACTGAGTTGCATAATCAAGAAAACGAGCATAATTCCAAGGCATGTAATTATTAATATACAAAATAATTCGTAAAATAAAATGTTTGACACAAGCTTCCCCACCTCCCACAGCTAATCCGAAAATTAATCCATACTTACCCCAAACTATGAAGTACCAGTCTAATAATTTAGCAGCTAAAATCATCACTATAGCCGCAATTACACCAAATATTAAAGCATTTTTAGTTGACAACAAAATACCTTGATTGGGAACCGTTACTTCTTCTACTCCCGGACCTGTCATACCACGGACTATTCCTAGAATTAGCCCTAAACTTAATCCGCCTGTTGCTCCTCTGATCATGCCATAGCTAATCTGATTAGGAATTGCAAAATTATACCTAAAAATAGCTTCTGATATGATTCTAAATAATAAGCCAGAAATTAGTCCAACAGTTATACCAATAATTATTCGGTTGATAGTATATTTTCCTAACCATCTTAAGCTTGAGACTGTTTGAATAGTTTTAAATCCAAAAAAACGCCAGAAGTATAGTACACCAAATCCCAGAAGAATTAGGAATTCATAACGTAGTAAAGCTTGATTGAAAAGATTCCAAAATAATAGCAGGATTATCAAAAAAAGAATAATTGTATAAGCAATAATATAAAATTTTCTTTGTAGCCAAGTTGGCTGCATTCGTTCAATTAAAAATACAGTTTCTGATTCTCTCACCATTTGCTTTGCTAACCAACTAAGCCATTTTTTTACTTTCCCCTGAGAATAGAGAATATTCACCGAACGGCGCTTAAACATTCGCTCAATATAAGCATTAAATAAATGTTCTCTCAGTTCAGTATTACTGCGACTAGGTAGCTCTTCAATAGATATTCCTTGATAAGCCAAACTCATAATACTTAAAATTAGAGGAGACCGGGCAAATTCTTGTAATTTAACATCATATTCTAATGCTTTACTTACTGCTGCTAATTCTGAACCTGCATTTTTTAAATACCCTTGAATTTGCTCTAAACTTAAAGGCTGTAAATAGATAGCTGCTTGAAATATCAAATTACTTGAAAGAGCCTCATAATCACGAATACGACTACAAACTACTATTTCTGTTTGCCCATATTCTTGACAAAAATAATTCACACTATTCACACAATCTTCTCGTTTTTCTCTGCTTACTTCATCTAAACCATCAAGTAGTAAAATTAACCTTTGTTCTTGTATCCAAGTTTTGCCAATTTGTTGAGAAACTTGATATTTAGTATGTAATTCCAGAACTAACCAATCAGCGATCGCCTGTTTTTTTCCCTCCCAAGAAGATAGATTAAAAACAACAGGTATTGGCTGAGTTAAATCTGCTTCAGTTCGATTAATTAAATCTCGTGCTAATTCTAATAAGGTTGTAGTTTTTCCAGAACCTGGCTCACCCAAAATTAATAAAGTTCGACCTGCACCTAACTCATCAAATTTATCAATAATTCGAGTACCTGGCGGCAATTCTTGCTGAGGATTATCTAAATCTTTCCACAGTAAACCCCAAGGACGATTTACTGCATTTTTTCGTTCTTCTAATCCTAGTTCAATTAATACTTTGCCGTGTAATGAAGTCTCTAATACTCCTTTCACCCAATAATTTTTTACCTTATTCAACAATATCTTGCTGTTTCGATATTCCTGCCGACTTATTGATAAATTATTATCCGAATTTAGAGAAAAATCACCATTTTTTAATCTCCCCACTTCTACCAAAGTATTATTTATCCAATTCCGGTTAAAAATTGCTTCATAAATACAGTTATAAACTTTTAATTTGCCTTGTTGTTGCACAATCAATCCAGTTAATCTTAATTCTAATTGCTCTGAACTATAATTAACCTTTACTCCTTTTGTCTGATAAATTTTTTGATATAGTAATAATAATTTCTGGCGTTGATTACTTAATAAAAGGCGGTCGCGAATTGTTCGTAAATGCTGTGGTTCATCCTGACTTTCCCAATTATCTACGATCATAGTTCGGACAAAATCTTCTACCCACTCTTTTTCCTGATTATTCGGAATAGAAGAATCAGATTTTAGGGTAAGTTGACACAATTTTTGAGTCAGAAAAGGTTGTCCACCAGTCCAACTTAATATAGCTTTTAATATTCCTTGAGGATTAGTAGATTTTGTAGTTAATCCTGTTACTAAAGGTTGAGCTTCTTTGAAACTAAAACCAGTTAATTCTATTCCACGACCAATATTAAATGGACTCCGAACTTTATCTTGAATTAAATCGGCAGGAGTAGCTACACCAAAAAAAGAAAAAGTTAAGCGTTTATATTCTCGATTTTGACCCCTTTTATCGTAACAAGAACGAATAACTGTAAAAAAATCATCTACTCGAAATTTTAAACTTAGAATACTATCAATTTCATCAATAAAAATTATTATATTTTGAGGAATTAACTTAAGAATAATAGATTGAATAAATTTACTAAAACGCTGCCCATAAGATAAATTATTATGCTCAAACCACCAACTTGTTAAATCGAAGCGATCGTATAAATCTAAACTACTAATAATACTATCAATTACACTTGCATACCATTGTTCGGGAGTAATATCTAAATTACCAATTGCACTTAGATCAATACCAGCACAAATAATTCCTTCCGTTTGTAAAATTTCCATAGTTTGTATTCGCAAACTAGACTTACCCATCTGTCGAGAATTAAGAACATAACAAAATTCTCCTGCTTTTAATCCACGATATAATTCTAAATCTGCTTGACGTTTAATATAGGTGGGAGAATCAATTGGTAAACATCCACCGACTTGATATTGATAATTTGTCATAGCTTATTTTGGCGGAAGGAAAAAAATAAAAAGTTGTAATTTATAGATTTTAGCAATTATAGCAACTTTAATTTGTATTAGAAAATTTTCTTGATAACTAGATAAGTTTGAATAACTTAATTTCTATCAATTTATTGATTGTGTTAAAGGTATAAAAATATTTTTAAATAATGATAGATAAAGTTAGCGATCGCCGGATAGTATGATTAAAATGTATTTTTTATACTTGAAGTTTAACTAATGACTAGAAGCCTATTTTCCGACGATACTCCTGTCAATTTACACAAGCACATTCTTTGATAATATATTAAAGCCCAGGCACACATTAAAATTCAAGGAGAAGCAGATACTCGAATTGTAGATTTTCCTCTACTTATAGCGTTTCCCAAGCTAATGAGGTACAGTTGTTTTTCTTCTTTATCGGTTTCTACGGTAACCAGACTTACTACTCCCTACTCCCTACTCCCTACTCCCTAAAACCAAGGAATTTTGTACCTCACGCTTTTTGGAAATTGCTATATTACTAATTAGATTAGTATAAAATAGCTGGCGATAAAAGCATAATAATTTATCTATCAATTATTGAAATTAATTGGTTTAGAAACAATAAAACTGGGCAAAATATTGAAATTTTTTTCTACGCGCCTACCCAAAAATATCACCAAAAAATTATAAAGGTAAATGTAAGCATTCAGCCGTCAGCCGTCAGCTGTAAGTTATTAATATGATTATCTTGGAAGAATAAATTAGTCTTTAAGGAGAATTAAAAGTTACTACTCAAAGTATACTCCTTTAACAAGAGAAAGAATTATTTGCTGATTGCTGACCGCTAATAGCTGAATGCTTACAGATAAATAGATTATGAAAATTTTTTGTCTTACCAATACTGGAAAAATTCTACCTGACAATTATCTGAATTCATCTCTATATCTTACTCAAGAAACTCAGTTTTAATTAATAGTAGAAAAATAATATACTGTCTATGCACTCTACATCTAGCAACAAAATGTTTGGTACTATATTTGTGACGAATGTTATACCTATTTTCCGCTCAAATATCCTGCACCTTTATTTTCTGTAACAGATTCCCGCTCTTCTAGGTATTGGCACATAAAATTAAGAGATAATAGTTTTTTATCTCTGACGTTTGAACATTGGTTTTCTATTCCTAATTTTTATAAAAAACTGACAGAGCAAGATGAACAAGCAGTATTAATTTTTGAGAAATATAAAGAATTGATGGATGCTGAAGCTGCCTTACCTATACCTGAACTTTTAAGTGCAGAAAAATTACTAGCAATATCTCCACTACAACTAGAAAATTAAGTGCTAATACTTACAGCACTTTGCGCGGATAGTGAGGTACAGTTTGAAAATTAATCTTTTTTTCCCTACTGCCTACTGCCTACTCCCTACTCCCTACTCCCTAAAGTCCTAAAATTTTGTACCTCATCAACTCCAAAACTGCTGTAATTTGAAATAGAAGAAAATTCGCCCTAACATGACTTTGATATTTTTTAGGGCGAAAATAGCTTAAAACTATACAAAACAAAGAAAGTACCCCAAAAAGCTAAAAATGCTTTTCATTGACTATTCTGAGGTAGTGCGTTGCAAGGGGGTGTCCCCGTTGTAGCGACTGCCACCCTGCATAACTTGTTTAGAAACGACATCTGGCTATTTTACCTTGAAAGCATAGCTCCTGCTTCATAAAACTGATACAAAGGGTAACATAACGTGAAAAATTGATAGCGTAGCTCCTCTGTAGGAGGCTGTTTACTTCCTGCTGTACGGACGTTGCATGCAACGTCCCTAAGGCTGTCGGCGGTTACTCATCCACAGGCATTAACGGTCAAGCCAACCGCATTCCTACACTTTGATACTTACATTTAAGTCTTTGTCAATTAACATAACTAAAAAAGTCCTCAAATCCTTACTACGCCGTTCCTAGTAGGGAGCGGTATTTCTGGAAAGGTCTACATCTATATAGATAGACTGCTAGAAATGCGAATAGCAGGGATTAGTGCAGAAGATACAAAGCGTCACCCTCGTTACTACTTGCCTGTGAGAAATAGCGTATTATGTCGATAAATTGCGAAAATTGTTAACTAAGTCGAAACTCCCCTGGAGAAAATTTAGCTACTTTGAATGACGCGATCTTCTGCAACATAGAATTAAATGTTGTAGCTGACCCTAGTTCATGGAGAAACCTGATCTGGAGACGAAGGTGGTAAGTCTTCTATTTGAGCTAAAGTTTCTTGAATACGCGGAGTTGCCAGAAACCTTTTTGCATCCTCCAGCAAACGTTCTCCCCATAAATTTTGGTCAAGATAATCAATATCTGCATATCTGCTATCTAGTTGTAGAGCTTTTTCTCCCATAGCAAAACCTTGTTGTTTATCCCCTTTAGTGTAGAGAGCTACTGATAGTGCTAAAAGTGGTTCTGCTGCCTTACTATCTAAAGAGATAGCTTCCCGCCATTTTCCGATCGCATCATCCACATTTCCCATCTCGTATTCAACTAAGCCAATATTATTAATTGCAGGCCATAGATTTTTTTCTAACTCATAAGCTTCTTCATATCGATCGATCGCTCTCTTAAACTTACCACGTTTGTAATAAGCATTACCTAAATCGAACAAAGCACCAGGGCTATCTGGTTTCAACTTTAAACCTTCCCTTAACTGCTTGATAGCTTCTCCATACTCAGCTCTTTGAAAGTAAGCCCTACCAAGGACAAATAGAATATCAGCATTACTTGGATCGATTTCTTGAGCTTGTTCTAAAGCAATAATACCTTCTTCTAACTCTTCAGCTTGAATGTATAGACTGCCTAATAGTGCCCAAGTCTGTTGACTATTCGGGGCTAACTCAGTGGCCAATTCAGCTCTCGATAAAGCTAACTCAAATTGTTGAAATCTTGCTAACTGTACAGCTTCCTCAGCTAAACTTAAACCCGTTTGCTCCAATTGAGCTGAGTTTAGCTGTGGTATGTGAGGAACTAATGCTTGTCCCAGCATCGGTTTCTCTGTAGCGCCCCATAGGCCAAGGGTAATGAATAAAGAAACTAAGAAATGTCGATTTGGCACGTTCAATAATGGATAATGGATAATGGATAATTACCTCTCCCTAAAAATGAAGAGGATGAAATAAAAAGAAAATTTTTTCTTCTCTTGGTAAACTTGGATATGGTGCAGGTTTCCTCGCCATCCCACTGTACGGGAAGCTCCGAAGATCGACAGCTTGTTTCTCTTTTAAAGGAGAAGCTTTAAATCTTAATCCTTCGGTAAAGAGTATTTATAGCTAAGAAGTTCAGTTGAATTAGTGTCAAGTATATGGTATGATAAGATAACTAAAAATTCTATAATTTGCACTATATTAGTATTACATATATCTAAAAAAGAGCCTAAAACTCTTACTTCCTATAGGAAAAAATCTAATTTCTGAATATGTCTATTAGAAATAATACCTCTATATTTCCGCTTCAGGTTTTTAAGTAATTATTTTTGTAAAAATTCTCTACTCTTTGTTTTTCAGTCAGGAGTATCTGAGTTTATATTTTTTCTTCTCTAGATATTATGAATAGTATTCAGTTAAACTATTGGTATTATAATCTCAAATTCAGTACCGTTACCTGGCAAGGAATTTAGTTTAAGCTTTCCACTATGTTTTTCAGTAATAATTTGGTAACAAATAGCTAGGCCCATACCTGTCCCTTTGCCTACAGGTTTTGTGGTAAAAAAGTTTTCAAAGATTCGATCTTGTATTTCTAGAGGAATGCCAAGTCCATTATCAGCTATTTTAATAGTTAGCCAATCAGAGTCTTGCCTAAATATGACTTCTGTACTAATTTTAATTTGAGGTTGCCAATCACACAAGTCCAGTTCAGCTAATTTTTCATTAAGTGCATCAATACTATTACTAATAATATTCATAAATACTTGACTAAGTTGACCAGAATAGCAACTAATCGTTGGTAAATTTATACAATAATTCTTAGTAATTTTGATGCCATGTTTAAGACGATTATTTAAAATCAGTAAGCTACTATCTATACATTCATGGATAGATGCTTGTTTCTTTTTAGACTCATCCATGTGAGAAAAATTGCGAAGACTATTCACAATTTTCAGCAGTTGCTCCGATCCCAATTTAATACCTTGAGTCGTCTCAGCTAATTCTTCTTGTAAAGAATCATAATCTATTTGTTCTTTAATTCGAGCGATCGTTGGAGGTGGCTCTGATATTTCATCATAAGCAGATAACAACTTAGCAATTTCTTCTAAATAAGAATTTAGAAATATTAAATTATTCCAAATACAGTTAACAGGATTTCTAATTTCATGGGCTACACCAGCAACCATTCTTCCCAAGCTTGCCATTTTCTCAGTTTGAATAGCTTTTGCCTGAGTTTGTTTTTGTAGTAGATGACTCGTAAGTTCATGAATTTTTGACTGAGCAACTAATAACTGATGCACATCCAAAAGTCTATAAACATTAGCTTCTATTTCTACAACAATTGGCTCGTATAATAATTCAGGCCGCCTCTGCAAAGATTTCTGTGCTGCTTCTACTATTAAAGTATTACCAGGAAGAATAGATATATCTATCTTAGAGAAACGATATAAAGCTTCTATAGGTCGCTTGTAAAACATCTCTATACCATAGCGACTTCCCATTTTTTCAAAAAATAATCTCCGGGAAATCATACCAACTAATTTATCTTGCTGGTCTCTCAAAATCACACCAGGCAGTAAAGGGTTGGCTTCAAACACAGGTGCAATATCTTTCCCAAGATAGTTAGATGCTATTTGAAAGTCTTGCAGAGGTAGTTCCTGTATAGTTGACTCTAAAGATAAAAATTGACTTTTAACCTCTAAATTAGGCACAATAAATGAATCTGAATATGACTCATACAAAGCAAACATATTATAGGGAATCCCTAGTATTTTTGTATCAATAGATACGAATTATTAAAATATTCCTAACAGTTTGCTTGCACATCTGGAATATATTATCATGACTTTCTTTAACCTTTCTAGCACAATCCTCAGAAGATCATCAAAGTTGATAAAAATTGCTTAATTTTATTTATTAATACATTTGTTTGTTTTATACAAAACTCATAGCATATGATAATGTGGCCTATATTCCTAAATCTCGATCACAAATAAAAAAAGGCTTAATTATTTCATTTTTCATTGCACGTCAGTTGATAGATAGTCATCTACACAGTTGTATTCTATGGTAAATTTATCACTTTAAGTTTAGGTAAGTAAGTAATTATTTTTAATATAGCAATCCTAAATTGATTGTGACAAATCAAAAAGTAGATAAAAAAACTGAAACTCTTACCTGTTCCCTGTTCCCTGTTCCCTGTTCCCTGTTCCCTAAAAATAGTAAGATTTTTATACACAAATAAAATAGGATTGCTATAGATTTGAAGTAAGTAAATTTAGCAAAGGGGCAATTATCAATGACTACCTCTTCTACAAATCCCCGTTTATCCTAACTCTTAACTACTCCCTACCCTCACAAAAAGACTTTTTCAGCAAGCCCTAATTATTAATTATTAATTATTACCTTATCCTCTAAGAATTTATTTCTGCCAACTCTAACCATCTTTCTGTAGCAGTGTCTATTTCTTTTTCTAAATTTTCTACTTTTTCATGGAGCTTTTGAACTTCACTTACTTCTCCTGGAGGTGCATTATAAAGTTCATTTTCATACTTTGCCTTATCCACTTCTAACTGAGCAATTTTTTTCTCTAAATTCTCATATTCTCGCTTTTCTTTTGACGATAATTTTCTTTGCCTATTCTTATCCCAAGAAATCCTTTCTGATTTTTTTTGTTTAGATGAAATTTCCTTAGACTTTTCTGTAACTGCCACAGCTTTTTTTGTTGCTGCTTCTACTTCTTTATAATCTATATAAAGAGAATAATTTCCCGGATACTGTCGTAAATTTCCTACTCCTTCAAAAGCAAAAATTCTCTCTACAGTCCGGTCAAGAAAATAACGGTCGTGAGAAACAACTATTACACAACCATTAAACTCTTCCAAATACTCTTCTAAAACTGCCAAAGTTTGTACATCTAAATCATTAGTAGGTTCATCCAAAATCAAAACATTCGGCGCACTCATCAATACTTTTAAAAGAAATAATCGTCTTTTTTCCCCTCCGGAAAGTTTATATACAGGAGCATATTGTTGATTACCAGGAAACAGAAATCTTTCCAACATTTGAGACGCACTAATTTGAGTACCATCAGCAGTTTCCACATACTCTGCCACATCTTTTATATAATCAATTACCCGTTGACTTTCATTCATGGCATCCAATAAATTTTCTGAATGTTGGTCAAAATATCCTATATGTATTGTCCCACCAATTTCTACTTTGCCAGAATCAGGTTTAACTCTACCTGTAATAATATCCATTAGGGTAGATTTTCCCACTCCATTACCACCAATAATTCCGACTCTATCTTCGGGTATAAATTCATAAGTAAAATCTTTAATTAGAGTTTTACTATCGTAGGATTTACAAACATTTTCTAACTCAATAACTTTTTTACCAATTCGACGACCAGCGGTCGAAATATCCACCTTTCCTAAAGCTTGTTTAAACTCCGTTCCTTGCATTTCTTCTATGCGTTGAATCCTAGCTTTTTGTTTAGTGCTACGAGCTTTTGGTCCTCGCTTCAACCATTCTAATTCCCTGCGTAATATTCCTTGATGTTTGCGTTGAGAACTAACTACTGATTCTTCAGCTAAAGCCTTCTTTTCTAAATAGTAAGAATAATTTCCAGTATAAGTAAAAAGGTCACCCCGGTCTATTTCAATAATTTTATTAGTAACTCGGTCGAGAAAATAACGGTCGTGAGTAATTAATAAAATTCCTCCAGAAAAACTATTTAAGTAACTTTGTAACCATTCTACAGAGATAGCATCTAGATGGTTTGTTGGTTCATCCATTAACAAGACATCGGGGTCAGAAAGTAAAGCTGCTGCTAAAGCAATACGTTTACGATAACCCCCAGATAAGTTACCAACTTTGGCATCAAAATCTTGAATTCCTAATTTGCTGAGGATAATTTTTGCCTTAGTTTCTAATTCCCAAGCATTTGTATTATCCATGGCGTGAGTTACTTCAGAAAAACGCGCCATTAGTCGATCGTCTTCAGGGTGATGGGCTAATTTTTCCGATAATTCTTCATATTCTCGTACCAGTAACATTTGTTCTCCACTATCAGAAAAAACTTGTTCTAATACGGTGTTATTTTCATCTAAATCTGGTTGTTGTGGCAAATAAATAATTCTGGCATTTTGATTAATTAAAATTTGACCGCCGTCTATAGGTTCTAAACCAGCAATCATTTTTAATAGGGTTGATTTTCCCGAACCATTTGTACCAATTAAACCAACTTTATCATTGGCATCTAAACTGAAATTGGCATCTCTTAAAACTTCTTTGATGCCAAAGTCTTTTTTTACTGATTGAAGTGTGAATATACTCATTTATTTAAGTTAAAAGTTAAAAGTCAAAAATGTTTAAGTCAAAAGTCAAAAGTCAAAAGTCAAAAATTAACATTGCGACACTCTAGCACCTACCACCTATTTTAAGTAAAAAGTAAAAAGTTAAAAGTCAAAAATTAATTAGGATAAATTGAAGTAATTATAGAATTATCAACATATATTATATAACCGGATTATATATAAAACGTAAGCATTCAGCGGTCAGCCATCAGCTATCAGCTATTGCTTTTAGTTGACGATAAAAGCTTGATTAATTGTTTTACCACAAAAGTTGCCTCCCTTTCCCTTAAAGTAAGTTGTTAATTTAAATACTGTCCCATAAGATAGAGTCTTGTTGCTGATAGCTGACTGCTAATAGCTGAATGCTTACTATAAAACCTACTACCTAAAACCTACCACTTCAACTATTACCTAATAATTAATAATTATTAATTAAATAATTGAGCTTTATTAGCTTACCCTTTCAAGGGGAAAAAAGTGCTAGGATATCTCCTTATATTCAATCAAAAACAGTTTTAACCAGAGGTAATTATCAATTATCAATTATCCATTATCAATTATCCATTAATGAATAGCTTCTTGATCAGGCCATAGGTAAATTATTCCTGAAATTATCGTTAAAGCTACAGCTATCCAAAACATAATTCTAACTGGAGTTGACCAAACTTCAGGTAAGGGAGCGATTAACAAAGAAATAGCGATAATTTGACTTACTGTTTTTAATTTCCCCCAAATATTAGCTCCTGAAATTTGTGTTTGATTAACCCGCCAACCAGCTATAGTTAACTCCCTACCTAGAATTAAAAATACTCCCCATGCTGGTACTTTTCCTAATTCAATTAATCCTAATAAAGGTGCTAATACTAATAATTTATCTGCTAAAGGATCTAAAAATTTACCGAGGTCGCTTACTTGGTTAAGTTTTCGTGCTAGATAACCATCTAAAAAATCTGTAACTGAAGCAATTAAAAATATTACTAGACATATCCAAAGATTCTGATTAGTAGGATTTTTCATAATGTAAAGAATCAAAGGTATTCCTAGAAGACGGGAAAAAGTAATCCAATTAGGTATATTCATAAATATTTTGGTAATGGTTTAAATGCTGAATAGCTTAGTCAAAGCAAAGGGCGCAGACATATCAAAAGCTTAAAGCTCAGATAACACAAGATTTTTCCTTCTTCTTTCTTTCTTTTTCCTTCTGCTATACAATTATTGAAATTAATTTAATTAAAAAATCCAATCATGTCTGTATCAAAAGAAGAAGCAAAGCAATTATTAGAAAGGTTAATTTTTGACAAAGAACGTCCTCAAGATTGGGTGCAAGATGTTTGGGGAATGAGTCCAACTTTGGGAGAAACTGCCGCTAAGTTGTTAGATGTTTTTGATGTATT
Source organism: Okeania sp. (assembly GCF_983059655.1). Taxonomy (NCBI): domain Bacteria; kingdom Bacillati; phylum Cyanobacteriota; class Cyanophyceae; order Oscillatoriales; family Microcoleaceae; genus Okeania; species Okeania sp. The sequence goes on along the minus strand of NZ_CEZPJD010000099.1, from coordinate 1,067 downwards.
AATTAAGTCTTGTCCAGAGGCTGAATTAAATGGTGTCCTGCAAACCTTCGAGACAGAATTGTTTGATGAGGATATTCAGCAATGAATAATGAACAATTAATAATTAATAATTAATAATTAATAATTACTCTTTCTTTTAAGAAGGGGATCGACTAAAAGGAAAATTTTTTATTTTATCCTCTTAAAGGGAAAAGCTTCAAAACTAATTTTTTCAATTACTAGTTATTAATTATGAGGTGAAGTATCCTAATTATTTTTGAGATAAAAACGGTTGATAATTTGCCATTTTTGAGTGTCCAACAGGATTGATTCCCTGTTGTAAAAGTTGATGGGCAATTTGAACGGCAAAGCAGCGATCGCTACTATGTTTAACCCCATATAAAGACAACAAAAACTTTGGTTCAACAACTAAAAAATTATTCACTTTTATTGTAGGAACTTCTTCCACAAAAATATCCAGCATAACTTTAACAGTTTCTCCTGGTAAAGGAACAAATTTAGTATAACGGGAGAATGTATTTGAACCTGGTAAGCGGTCGAATCTTGTCCAAGTTTTTTCATATTCTTGTTGTTTCAATTGAGCAATTAATTGACCAAAATTATCAGGTTTAACAAAAATATCAACATCTTTATGGTCGTGAGCGTGCTTGAATTCTGTATGATTTTCTGGGGTCATAAAATGCCAAGCCCATCCACCCGATAACACAATTTTATCGCTAATTTTATTAATTTCATCTAGGATAACACTTATTCGAGTACTATCCCACAATTCACCTAAACATTCAGGATTATGTATTCCCATTGCTTATATAATAAATAAATTTCAATTTAATCAAAGGGTACTAAGCTAAGACACATTTAAAATGCGCTTTAGCAAGTCAGAAGGCGCGAAGTCAGAATTAATAAAGGTTATATAGCAATATGATTTGAGTTGTGAGATATTGAAAACTTTTAGGGAACACCGGATCTGGGAACAGGGAACAGAGAAGAAGAAAAAAATGTATCATCTAATATATAATAGTTCCTATATTCTATACTTTTAAGGAACATCTCAATTCTCACAACTG